>NZ_JBSFJL010000004.1:143486-244957 GCF_053598035.1 Streptomyces sp. NPDC001204
GTTCACCGTGGTGGCGGCTGTTCCGGAGGACAAGACGCCGCCGGAGACGTCGGCGTCGGTGTCGGGGACGAAGGACGCTTCCGGTAACTATGTGGGCAGCGCCACCGTGACGGTGTCCGCCTCGGACACCGGGTCCGGACTGGCCAGGATCGAGTACTCCCTCGACGGCGGCCCCTACCTCCAGTACTCGGCACCGGTGGTGATCGACAGGGCCGGTAGTCATGCCTTCCTCTACCGGGCCACCGACAAGGCCGGCAACACGTCCACGCCGAAGTCGCTGTCCCTCACCGTCGTCGACAGTGAGCCCCCGACCGACTGTCCGGAAAGGGACGACCGGGCCACCGTGTTCGTCGGTTCGATCAACACCGGTGTTCCCAACCGTGTCACGGCCGGCGGCTGCACGATCAACGAGCTGATCGAGGACAACCGGGCCTGGGAGAACCACGGCACGTTCGTCTCCCACGTCGGAAAGGTCGTCCAGACGCTGCGGGACGAGGGCGTCATCGACCAGCGGGAGGCCGCCGAGATCAAGAAGGCGGCGGGTCAGTCCGACGTCGGCAAGCCCAACCGCGGGCCCTCCGACGTGTGAGTCACGGCCGGGGCGGTGACACCGTCTGAGCCGTGAGCCCTGGCGGGCCGCTTCAGCAGCCCGCCAGGGCACCCTCCGGCGCCGGGTCCATGAAGCTGCCGCATACGGCTTTGTCCATCCGCAGATGAAAGTTCCACTAGTTGGTGCACAAGTTTCTTTCATCGGTGGCGGCTCGGTGCTACGGTCCTTTCCAAAGTCGTGCCCCCCAAGTGCCGGGCATGCGAACGGTTCTTGCCATGACGGGGGCGGCGTGAGGTCTATGACGGCTCGACCGGCCAATCTTCATCAGGCCCGGCTGCTCCGCCTCCTGCGCGACCTCGGCCCGCAGTCCCGGGTCGCCCTGGGGGAGCAGGTCGAGCTGTCGCGCTCCAAGCTCGCCTTCGAGATCGACCGGCTACTGGAGACAGGCCTGGTCGTGCAGGACGGCCTCGCCGCCTCCCGCGGTGGCCGCCGCTCGCACAACGTCCGGATCGCCCCGTCGCTGCGGTTCCTCGGCGTGGACATCGGCGCCACCTCCGTGGACGTCGCGGTCACCAATGCCGAGTTGGACGTCCTCGGCCACGTGGCCGAGACACTGGACGTGCGCGAAGGCCCGGTCGCGGTCTTCGAGCGGGTGCTCGCCCTGGCCGGCAAGCTGCGCGAGGCGGGACTGGCGGAACACTTCGACGGCGCCGGGATCGGCGTACCGGGACCCGTCCGGTTCCCCGAGGGCGTCCCCGTCGCGCCGCCGATCATGCCCGGCTGGGACGGCTTCCCCGTCCGGGAGGCGATGAGCCAGGAGCTGGGCTGCCCCGTCCTCGTCGACAACGACGTGAACCTGATGGCCCTGGGCGAGCAGCAGGCCGGCGTCGCCCGGTCCGTACGCGACTTCCTGTGCGTGAAGCTCGGAACCGGCATCGGCTGCGGCATCGTCGTCGGCGGCGAGGTGTATCGCGGTGTCACCGGCAGCGCCGGCGACATCGGCCACATCCAGGCGGACCCGGAGGGTCCGCGGTGCGCCTGCGGGAACATCGGCTGCCTGGAGGCGTACTTCGGCGGCAGCGCCCTCGTCCGCGACGCGACCGCGCTCGCCCAGTCCGGCCGCTCGACGGAACTGGCCGGACGGCTCGAAGCGGCCAGGAGACTGACCCCCGAGGACGTGTCGGCCGCCGCCGGTGCCGGGGACGCCGCCTCCCTGGACCTGATCCGCCAGGGCGGACGACGTACCGGTCAGGTCATCGCCGGTCTGGTCAGCTTCTTCAACCCCGGCCTCGTGGTCATCGGGGGAGGCCTGACCGGACTGGGTCACAACCTCCTGGCCAGCATCCGCACCCAGGTCTACCGGCAGTCCCTGCCGTTGGCGACCGGCAACCTGCCGATCGTCCTCGGCGAGCTCGGCCAGGTCGCCGGCGTCGTCGGCGCCACCCGGCTGATCAGCGACCACGTCTTCTCACCGGCCTGATCCCCACACGGCCCGATCCTCGCGGCCGGAGCGTTCGCCCTTCTCCCCGACGTGGTGCGAGGGCGCGAACTCGTAGCCATTGCAGGGGGGGGAGCGCGATCCATGGCCGCCCGCACTCTGGCGCGAGTGGACGGTGACACGTCAAGATCTCTTCCCCGGCGGCTCCGCCGGCCGGAAGCCGGTACCGGTGCGGGCCGGTGCACGCCCGGAGGAGGAGAGGAGCGACATGTACGAGACCGCCAGTCTCGACTCTGTGGAAGTACGTGCGTACCGCAGCCTGGTCAGGGTGCCGGAGGCGACGCCGTCCCAGCTCGCCCGCCGTCTCGGTCTGTCCGGGCGGGAGGCGGCCAGGCTCCTCGTCACGCTGGAGGCCAAGGGGCTGGTGAGCCGCGCCGAGGGTTCGGCACACCGCTTCCGGGCCTCGCCGCCGGAGCTGGCGCTCGGCCCGTTGCTGCTGAGCCGGCAGCAGGAGTTGCAGGCCGCGCAGTCGGTGATGGCGGAGCTCACGGAGGAGTACCGCAGCCAGACCCGGCGCCGGGGCTCGGTCGAGACGGTCGAGACGGTGACCGGGGCGCAGGCGATGGCCCGGACGTTCGACCAGCTTCAGCGCGGCGCCCGGGACGAGATCCTGGCACTGTGCAAGCCGCCGAACGTGGCGGTGCCGTCCCGCGGCAACGACACCCAACTGGAGGTCCTGGCCTCGGGGGTGACGTACCGCGCGGTCTACGAGTCGTCGGCGCTCGAGATGCCGCCCGAGGTGTACCGGATCCGCGAGTTCGTCGAATGCGGGGAACAGGCCCGGGTCGCCGCGGAGGTCCCGGTGAAGATGGTGGTCGCCGACCGGCAACTGGCCATGCTGGTCTCTCCGTTCGCGGGCGCGGGCGCCTTGGAGGCGGGCGTCCCGACCGGCGATCCGACGGGCGGCCCGGCAGACGCTTCGACCGGAGAACCGACCGGCTTCCCGACCGGCTTCCCGACCGGAGACCCGACAGGCGACGCGACTGGCGATCAGCCCGTCCAACCGCCACCCGCCCCCGCCGCCAGGCCGTCCGTCACCCCAGGCGCCGAGCCCGCGCCTGAGCCGTCCGCCGTCCTGGTCCGCCCAGGCGCACTGCTCGACGCCCTGATCGCCTTCTTCGAGAGCCTGTGGGCGGGCGCCTCCCCGCTGGTGCTCACCGAGGACGGGCTGGTCGGCGCGGCGGTATCCGACCGGACTCCTCCGCCGGAGGACCTGCTCCTGCTGTCGCTGCTGCTCACCGGACTGACGGACACCGCCATCGCGGGCCAGCTGGGCACGAGCCTGCGCACCGTCCAGCGCCGCATCCGCGATCTGATCGAGTTCGCCGGGGTCCGCACCCGGATGCAACTGGCCTGGGAGGCCTCCCGCCGCGGCTGGCTGTAGCGCCCGTCGCGGCGGGGCGCCGGGATCGGCCGCGGCCACCCGGGGCGGCTCCGGTGCGGACGCACCGGAGCCGCCGGCGGGTCACTTCTCGAAGACCTGGAACTCCGAGGCCCGGACGTTGAACGCCGCCGAGGAACCGGTGGCACAGTCCGTCACGTTGTTCGGGTCGTTGTCCTGCTTGCCCGCGTAGGCGGGGTTGCCCACGCACTGGTTGGTGATCGCCTCGATGCGCAGGTCGGTGGCCGTGGTCGCCGGGATGTCGAAGCTGCGCATGAGCAGGTCCGGTGCCGCCGGACGCGGCTTCGGCGCGTCGAAGGCGTTCGCCGGGCTGAGATAGACGACGTGGAACTGCTTGGGCTGGGAGCAGTCGACGGTCGCGGTGCGGGTGCAGGCCGAGACCTCGAACTGGCGCAGCGCCGAGAAGCGGCTCTGACTGCCGGTGTCGCCGCCCGGGTCCTTGCTGTCGGTCGGCCGGTTGACGGCGCTGACCTGGATGCGGCGGACCTTGGTCGGGCCGTCGACGGCCAGGTGGACGTAGACGCCCTTGCCGGTCACGGAAGTGCCGGTCTTGTCACCGACGTACGCCCAGTTGGTGCCCTCGTCGTCATCGATGAGCTTCGCCGCGTTGTACCCGTCGCCGGTCGCGGTGGCGCCGGCCGCCGCCGAGGCGAGGTTGGGCTGCATCTTCACCTTGACGGTCTGCTTGGAGGCGTCGTCGACCTGGAAGTCGAACCGCGTCAGGCCGTAGCCCGGGGCGACCGCGATCGCGTCGTAGTGGCCCTTGGTGAACAGCCCCTTGTTGCCGAGGTCGGGTGCGGTACCGGCGATCGGCGTGGTCCGGGCGCTGAACCGGCCTATGTAGATCCGGGCGTTGGGGATCTCATCCCCGCCGTTGACGACCTTGAAGGTGATGTTGCCGTTGACGCCGGTCGGGGTGGCGAAGTCCGCGTGCGGCCGCGTGTCGCTGGTCGACGTGGCGGTGGCGTCGATGCCCATGCCGCGCTTCGCGAACGCGCCCCACATGACGTCGAGGTCGGCGCCGTGGTAACGGATCTTGTCCGCGGCGAGCATCGCGTCACGCGCGTCGATCATGGTGATCTTGCCCGTGCCCATCAGCAGGTACGAGTCGAACATCAGCTGGATCCAGCGCCGGCCGCCACCGCAGTCGTCGACCGAGGTCTTGCCGGCCGCGCACGAGGCGAGCACCTTCTTGGACGGCTCGCCGTACTTGCCGACGAGCGCCTGACGCACCTCGTACTGCACGGCGTTCCAGATCTCGCCGTCGGAGTGCACCTCCGCCCCGCCCATGTCGTAGCCGAAGTTGGAGTAGTTGAGGGGGCTGCGGTCGATCGCGAAGTTGCGGATGCCGCGCTCGTCGTTGTCGGTCACGTACGGGCCGACCACCCACGGGTCCACCCCGTCCGGGACCGCGCCGGTCTCGATCAGCCGCTCGGTGGCGACCAGGTCGCTCCAGGACTCGCCCATCGAGCCGCCGTGCGTACCGGAGATGCCGGAGGTGCCGCCGCCGATCATGCGGTTGGTGATGGCGTGGGTGTACTCGTGGCCGATGACGGAGGCGTCGAAGTCACCGTCGGCGCAACGCCCGTAGAAGGCGCCGGCCAGCGGCTGCCACAGGTACATGTTGGTCAGGGCCACGCCGCCGTCGGCGCCGGTGCTCTGGTTGGCGTTGTTGCGGGTGCTGGGGTTGCTGCCGCCGGAGCGGGCCACGCCCATCTCCGGGTCGCCGCCCTTGCCGCCCAGGTCGTAGTTGTCGTGCTGCATGTTCCAGGTCTTCTCGGTGAACCCGAGCTGGTACGAGAAGTCGTGCATCGCGTTGTGCTGGGCGAACAGGTTGCCGATCGCCGCGTCGCGGTCCGGCTTCGCGGGGTCGGTCAGCACCTTCGGGTCGCAGCCGCTGGCGTGCCAGGCGTCGGTGTAGGAGTAGTCGTAGACCCGGTCGGCCCGCACGTCCGGGGCGATGCCGAGCCAGTTGCGCCCGGTGGCCGTCAGACCGTCGCTGGCGAAGGCGTTGGAGCCCAGCGTGGTGCCCAGCTTGTAGTAGGTGCCGTAGGTGCCGCCGCCCTCACCGGAGGCGATGTCCCAGGCGTGGTGCGGAGTGCCCGGGGCGGAGTCGCTCATGACGCGGTCGCAGCCGGGGGCGGCCACCCAGCACCAGGTCTCGCGGGTGTCGGTGGACGAGTCGTCCAGTGGGGGAGAGAAGGGGAAGACCTTCCACTGCGGATTGCCGTCGTGGCCGTCCGCGACGCCGTCCTCGACCAGGGACCGGCGGGCCAGCACCTCGCCGGTGCGGGCGTCGACGACGCTGTCGTACAGCTCCGGCTCCTCGCCGGCCGTACCGGCCTGCACCTGGTAGGCCGAGCGCACGGTGCCGTCGGGGTCGGCGATCACGACGGGGCGCACGATCTGCTGTCCGGACAGGCCCGAGGCCTCGAACTTCCGCCACTTGTCGGCGCTGTCCGCCGCGGTCAGCCTGCCGGGCGCCATCCCCACGTCGGCCAGCGCGGCCTTGATCGCGTCCTGCTCCGACAGGGTCGCCGCCTTCGGTGCGCCGGTGACCGGTGCCAGTGCGCCGGTGACGCTGACCACGGTGCCGTCGACCACACCCACGGAGACCTGGCCGTCCCGGCCGAACGGCTTGCCGTCCACCTCCTGGGCGAGCAGCACCGCCGCGCCCTTGCCGATCGGGGTGCTCGACACCAGCTTGAGGTCGTCGACCTGGTCGGCCGGGATGCCGAACAGGCCCGCGTTGGCCTTCAGGTAGGCTCGGGCGGTCTGTTCGGGCTTGGCCGGCAGCCCCTTCGCCAGGGCGGTGCCGTCGCCCTCCGGCACGACCGTGGTCGGGGTGCCGTACCGGCTCCAGCTCACCCGGGCGCCGGCCTTGGCCGCCGCGCCTCTGGCCTTGCTCGACGGGGCTCTGTGGGCCCCGGGCAGGTCCTTGTCGGGCTTTCCGTGGCTGTGGGCGCCGGGTGTGCCCGCGCCGGAGTCCGACGACCGCGGCTGAGCCGGGCCTGGGTCCGCACCGGCGGACGGTGTCTGGATCACCGCGACGATGCACGCCGTGGCCACCGCCAGGACGGTCCGCCGCACACGTGTGGAGCGTGTGGAGTATGTGCGCACTCGTACCCCTCTCCTCATGGAAGGACCGGACGGGGATTGCCCGTCCGGCACTCGCGGAGAGTGGCACGCGGCGCGGCACCGCCGGAATGATCGTGCATGGCGGAAACATGACAATGCAGAGTTCCGCCAGGGGCCGCCGCCGGACGCCGCCGGAGCGCCTGGTTGAAGGGTGGGGCTCCGGACGCCGACGGGCGACGGCGATCGATCCGAGCGGCACTCGGGCCCTCGTGCCCGGGCCGCTGCCCTCCTCCGTCTCAGGCCGCGCCGAATGCCGCGAAGGCCCAGCCCGTCGCCTGGTGTGTCGCGTCGTCCGGCAGCGCGGCCCGCGCGTCGCGCAGTGCCTCGGCCAGGGAGAGTCCGGCGTCCAGGCCCTTGTGCAGGGCGAGCATCAGGGGAACCACCGCCTCGTCGTTGACGGGGGCGCTGCACGCCACCACTCCGGCGGTGCCCAGCGGAAGCAACGCCGTGACCAGGCCCAGGAGTTCGTCGGCGCCCACCGAGGCGAACCGGGCGGTGTCGCAGCAGGACAGGATGATCCGGTACGGGCTGCGGTCCAGACGCTCGAAGTCGTGCACGATGAGCGGGCCGTCGGCCATCGTCAGCGACGAGAACAGTGGGCTGTCCGCACGGAAGGTGCCGTGCGCGGCGATGTGCGCGAGCGCGGCCCCGTCCAGCTCCCGCAGCACCCGCGACACGTGCGCGTCGGCCTCCTCCAGCACGGTCGGCGTGCCGTAGCGGTCGGCGAGTTCGGGCACCTCCGCGCCCCCGGTCGCCAGACCCGGCCCGCGCACCAGCACCCGGCGGCCCCCCGGCGGCGGTTCGGTCTCGTGGGCGCGCAGCCAGCTGCTCGCCGACGGCGACACGCTCAGCACCCGCTCCCGCAACGACGGCAGCAGCGCCCACGGCACCCGGTGCAGCGAGCCGGGCGGCACCACCACGACCGGCCCGGAGCCCAGATGCCGGGCAGCCGGGCCGAGCAGCAGCTCCTCCAGGCGGCGCCCCGCCGCCTCCACCAGCGGCAGCCGGGCCGCCGCCCCCGGGTGGGCCAGCCGCCGCAGTCCCGCCTGCACGTGCTCGGCCTCCGTCACCGCGTCCGCGAGCCACCCGGCCTCGAAGCGCCGTACCCGCCCCCCGCCGCACAGCAGCACGTGCACCCGCCCGTCCAGCACGGCCAGTTCGACCAGGCGCGCGTCCCCGAGCCGCGCCAGCAGCCGGCCGGGGTCGAACCGGTCTCCGCCGCCGGGCGCGTCGCCGCGCAGACGCAGGGTGCGGGAGCGGATCTCCCGCTCCAGACGCCGCTGTTCGCGTTCCAGGGCGGGCACCGGGTGGCCCTCCTGGCGGGCGTCCTGCGCGCGGGCGGCGATCTCACGGAAGGCGGTCAGCCCGCTGAGCAGGGCCGGGTCGGCGGGCGGCCGGGTGGGCGGCGCGGACAGCACGGTGGCCCGCCAGCGCTCGCTCCACACCAGCAGCCGCCGCGGCTCACCGGAGGCGAGAGCCGACTCCTGTGCCAGCGCGGCCAGTTCGGCGCCCTGCGCGGTCGCCCGGGCGCGCAACTCCGAGGCGCCCAGCGTCATCCGGTGGTCGTCGAGCACGTCGAGACCGCGTCGGCACGCCTCCAGCACGCCGCGGCGGGAGCCCGCCGCCCGTGCCCGCAGCGCCTGCGCCGCCCAGCCCGTCATCCGGGCGAGCGGCGGTCCGCCGTACCGGCTGCGCGCGGCGACGGCGAGATGGCTCTCGGCGTCCGCCGGCCGGCCCAGGGCGAGCGCGATCCGGCCCGCCAGCAGCGACGCCTCCGGTGCGGCAGGCGAGCCGAAGGAGGCCAGCCGTTCCGCCACCGCCGCGGCGTCCGCGACCAGCCGCCCCGAGCGGCGCCCGTCAGCCACCCGGGCCTCGATCAGCACCAGCCGGGCGTGCGTCTCCCACCAGCTGCGCCGCTGTCCGGCGAACAGCCGCACGGCCAGCGCCGCGCGCTCGGTCGCCGTGTGCGGGTCGTCCGTCAGCCGCGCCGCCCGTGCCGCGGCCAGCAGCAGTTCCGCCTTGCGGGTCGACTGGCCGCCGATGCCGTCCAGTTCGGCGATCGCCGCGTCCGCCCCGGCCAGCGCCTCGGGGGCGAGACCGGCCGCCATCAGGACCTCGCAGCGCCGGATGTCCAGCATGAACGTCGGCGTGCCGAGCTTGGCGTACTGCTCCTCGGCCTCGTCGAGGAGCCGCAGCGCCGCCGGGATGTCGCCCTGCCGGAACGCCGCCAGTCCCCGGCTCTCCACGGCGTCGGCCTTGTCGTGCTCCTGGCCGGTGGTGTCCCACAGCGCCTGGGCCGCGGTGAAGTCGGCATCCGCCCGTTCCACCGCGCCCAGCGCCAGATGCACCGTGGCCCGCAGCGTCAGGGCCCGCGCCGTCCAGATCACGTCACCGGCCTGCCGCAGCACGGGAATCGCCCGCCGTACGTCCTCCAGCGCCTCACGGTGACGGCCCAGCACCCACCACACGTACGCCCGCCGGAACAGCACCCGTGCCCGGGTGTGGCCCGTCCCGCGCGAGACCCCGCGCTCGAATGCCACGAGTCCCTGCCGCGTGCGCCCCGCGTGCACCAACGCGACCCCCAGCGTGGCCAGTACGTCGGCCTCCCGCTCGGCCGAGTCGGCGCGCGCCGCCAGATCCCGGGCCCGCCGCAGATGCCGCAGGGCCAGCCGGGTGTCGCCGAAGTCCCGCTGCCAGATGCCGATCACCTGGTGCGCCACGGAGCCGTGCAGCGGCGGCGGACCGGCCTCCAGCAGCCCACGGGCCCGCGCCAGGGCCTCGCCCGGCGCGGCGAACACCATGGGCAGCAGTTCGAGGACCGAGTCGCTTCCCGCTGTCACGGGTCGGATGGTAGTGGCCTGGTGGGGCGCCTGGAACCGGCGCATGCCGGTTGGCGCTGTATCAAGTGTGAGCCCCACGGCTCAGACTGACGACCGTCGCACCAACGGGAGGACACGCCATGGCACCTCAGCGATTCCGTGAGCAGTTCGCTCAGATCCAGCGCTCGATGCCGGACGTGCCGCTCGCGATGGGCCCGGACGACGCCGCCGAGTTCTGTTACGAGAAGGGCGTCGTCCTCGCCCGCGACGGCGAGGAGGCCCGCCTGGTCGAGGACACCGTCCGCACGCACTTCACCGCGGCGCCCGACCTGACCGCGGACCGCGTCCGCCGGGCGGGCCCGGAGACCAACCGCACCGGCGTCACCCGTATCCAGGTCGGCGACCCGGGCCGCGGCGACCGCGGCGGCGACCTCGCCGTCACGCACGCGCTGCGCGCCCTGCGCGAGCACGAGGGCAGAGCCGGACGGCGGCTGATCAGCCGCAACCACGTGGTGTCCATCGCGGTCAACGCCTGCCCCGGCGACGAGCCGGTGCCCGCCCCGCTCGCCCAGGGCCCCAACCCGGCGCCCGCCGAGACCGCCTACGACGGGGACACCGCCGTCGGCGTCCTCGTCGTCGACACCGGCCTCATGCACGACTACCGCTCGGTCCCGATGCTGGCCCACGTCCAGGGCGACGCGCAGGTGGAGGAGACCGACGACGACGGCGTCCTCCAGCAGTACGTCGGCCACGGCACGTTCATCGCCGGGCTGGTCGCGGCCGTCGCCCCCAACACCGACATCACCGTGCGCGGCACCCTCAACGACGCGGGCGCCGTCCTGGAGTCAGACTTCGGCCACCGGCTGTTCGAAGCCGTCGACGCGGGCGGCTGGCCCGACATCCTCAGCCTGTCCGCGGGCACCTCCAACGGCCGCACCGACGGCCTGCTCGGGGTGGACGCCTTCATGCGGGAACTGCGCTCCCGTGGCACCCTGCTCGTCGCGGCCGCCGGCAACAACGCCAGCGGCACCCCGTTCTGGCCCGCGGCCTACGCCGGCCTGCCGGACTACGCCGAGTCCGTGCTGTCGGTCGGCGCCCTGCGCGGCGACGGCGAGCACGGCGCCTGCTTCAGCAACCACGGAGCCTGGGTGAAGGCGTACGCCCCGGGCGAGCGTCTGACCAGTGCCCTCACCGGCTTCCGGACGCCCGTGCCGTACGTCTACCAGCACTCCACCTACGACGCCTGCCGGTTCGGCTTCTCCTACGCCTGCACCTGCCAGTACCCGCGCCACACCGGGGTGCTCAGCGAGGCGGAGCAGAGCCCTCGGGCGACGGCGGACCAGGTGGTGTTCGAGGGCTTCGCGCAGTGGAGCGGCACCTCCTTCGCCACCCCCGTGGCCGCCGGCATGATCGCGGCGCACATGACCGCACACAAGGAGCGCGACCCGCGCGCGGCCCGGCGCCAAGTGCTCGAGGCGAACACCGAATACGCGGAAGTACGCGGGGCGCACGTCCCGGCGCTGCGTCCGCCGACCTGGAGTCCGGTCCCCGTGGTCCGGCTCGCTCCGCCGGCATGAGGTCCGGAACAGCCCCCTCCACGGCGTACGATGACAGGCCGTATTCGAGGGGTGAGTTCGTGGATCGTGCAGAAGTCGGCCTGTTCGTCCAGTCCGCCGTCGACGGTGATGCGGCGGCCTGGAAGGCACTGGTGGAGGGGCTGAGTCCGCTCGTGTGGTCGGTCGTGCGCGCGCACCGGCTCTCGGACGCCGACGGACACGAGGTGTACCAGACCGTGTGGTTCCGCTTCGCCCAGCACCTCGGGCGGATCCGGGAGCCCGACAAGGCGGGCTCGTGGCTGGCGAGCACCGCGCGCAACGAGTGCCTGAAGACGTTGAGGAGCCTCAGCCGGCTGACGGTGACGAGCGATCCGCAGTTGCTGGACCGGGTCAGCGAGGACCGTACGCCCGAGCAGTCGCTGCTCGACTCCGAGGAAGCCGCCGCACAGAGCGAGCGGATCCGCAGGCTGTGGCAGGAGTTCGAGAAACTCGGCGACCGCTGCCGCCAGTTGCTGCGGGTGCTGATCGCCTCGCCGCCGCCCAGCTACCAGGAGGTGTCCGCGGCCCTCGGCGTGGCCGTGGGCAGTATCGGACCACTGCGCCAGCGCTGTCTGAGGCGTCTGCGCGCACGACTCGACGCACGGGGGACAGTGTGAACGACGGAAGCGACACCCACGACGACGACCGCAACGACGACGAACTCCTCGGCGGGGAAGAATCGTTCGACGAGGAGGAAGTGGTCGCGGGCCTGGAGGAGGAGCTGCGGCAGGCCGCCGCCATTCTCGACCCGGTGCCCGACAGCCTGCGTCAACTCGCCGTCGAGGCCTACGCGTTGCGTGACCTCGACGCCCGGATCGCGGAGCTGACCTTCGACTCGCTGGTGGACTCCATTCCGGTCCGGGGCGCGACGGACACACCGCGGATGCTGACCTTCCAGGCCGGTGAGCTGACTGTGGACGTCGAGGTCACCGGGGACGGGCTGATGGGGCAGGTGCTGCCGCCGCAGCAGGCCCGGATCGAGGTGCTGGCCGGCCCGCGGCGGCCGGGCCCCGCGCTCACCGCCGACGAACTGGGCCGGTTCACCGGCGAAGCGCCGCCCGCCGGCCCGTTCGCGCTGCGGCTGCGTGCGGGCGGCGAGGTCGTGGTCACGGAGTGGCTGCGGGCGTGACCGGCCCGGCGCACCTCACCGGCTGACCGGCAGGGTCGGCGGCCCGCGGATCATCATCCCCCCGCCAGGCGATCTGGTCGCCGGGGACCGCGAGCCGCGGCCCCGGCAGCCGGTCGAGCGGTAACCCGGCCTCCGCTCCCGCGCCGTACGGCCACCCCGGCCAAGCCCGCATCGCTCGTCGCGGCGTGCTCCAGCCGGAGGTCAGCGGCCCAGACCGTCGACGAGGGCGGCCAGCGCCCCGGCGAGCCGGCCGAGGCCGGGGCCCGCGGGGCCGCCCGGCTCGGTCATGTACGTGTCCCGCCGGATCTCCACCATCAGGGCGCCGACGCGGGCGTCCTCGCCGTAGAACTCCAGCGGGACGTACGCGCCGCTGAACGGGCTGTCCAGTCCCGTCCCGCCGCAGCGCGCGAACGCCGCACGGGCGAGCCCGGTCAGCTCGGCCGGGGTGTGGAAGGAGTCGGTGCCCAGGCACACGGGCGGCCGGGGACCACTGCCGTGCAGTTCGTAGGGGAGCGCGGCGCCGGGGTAGGAGTGCACGTCGATGATCACGGCCCGCCCGGTGGCGGCCAGCCGGTCGGCCACGGCCTTCGTCATCGCCTCGGCGTACGGCCGGAAGTACCGCTCGATCAGCGGCTCCGGGTCGGTGTCCGCCGGCCGCAGGACCTCCCGGTGCGTGGTCCGCGTGTACACCGCGCCCATCCCGACGGCGCGCATCTCCTCCCGCTCGTCCGGAAACCGCTCCGGGTCCACGACCAGCCGCGACAGCCGGTTGACGAACCGCCACGGCGTAAGGCCCGCCACCTCGGCCGCCGCCTCGGCGATCCGGTCGGTGTACGCGTCGGTGATGTGGTCCAGTTCCCGCTCAAGCGCCGCGTCGTCCAGCACGATCCCGGCCCGGACACCGCCCGGTATCGCTCGCGCCGCGTGCGGCACGTGCAGGATCACCGGCGACTCGGCGGCACCGGGCAGCAGTTCGAAGGACGGTGGGGTGTCGGGCATGGGGCTGTTCCTGTCTCTCTTCGCGTCGCCACGCGGTCTCGCCGCCATGGCCCCTCGATCCTGCCGCACCCCACTGACAACGCGGCTCAGACCGTCCCCAGCAGCTCCCGCACGAACCCTCCCACCTGCTCCGTCTCGATCAGGAAGCCGTCGTGGCCGTACGGCGACTCGACCACCCGGAGGCGGTCGGCGCCCGGGATGCCGTCGGCCAGCTCGGCCTGCTGGGCGAGCGGGTAGAGGCGGTCGGAGTCGACCCCGGCCACCAGCGTGGGGGCGGTCACCCGGCCCAGAGCGGCGCGCACACCGCCCCGGGCACGGCCGGCGTCGTGGGCGTTCATCGCCTCGGTCAGCACCACGTAGCTGGCCGCGTCGAACCGCCGTACCAGCTTGCCCGCGTGGTGGTCGAGGTAGGACTCCACCTGGTAGCGGCCGCCGTGCCACGGGTGCTCCGCGCCCTGCGGGGAACGGCCGAAACGGAGCTGGAGTTCGGGCTCGCTCCGGTAGGTGACATGGGCGAGCCGGCGGGCCAGTCCCAGGCCGGCGTGCGGTCCGGGGCCGGTGTCGTGGTAGTCGCCGCCGCGCCAGTGCGGGTCGCTGCGGATGGCGTGCAACTGGACGTTCGCCCAGGCGATCTGCTCCGCGCTCGCCGCAGCCGTCGTGGCGAGCAGCAGCAGGGCACCCGTGCGCTCCGGGTGCGACACCGCCCATTCCAGGGCCCGCATTCCGCCCATCGAGCCGCCTGCCACCAGGGCCCACCTCTCGATGCCCAGTGCGTCCGCCAGGTCCAACTCGGCCGCCACCTGGTCCCGCTGGGTCACGAACGGGAAGGCCCCGCCCCAGCACCGCACCCCGTCGGGTCGCGGCGAGGCCGGTCCCGTACTGCCCTGGCAGCCGCCCAGCACGTTCGGCGCGACGACGAACCACCGGTCGGTGTCCAGCGCCCGGCCCGGCCCGACCAGCCCCTCCCACCAGCCCGGCGTGGGATGACCGGGACCGGCCGGCCCGGTGACATGGCTGTCACCGGTGAGGGCGTGCAGCACCAGCACCGCGTTGGAGGCGTCCGGGGCCAGGCTGCCCCACGTCTCGAACGCCAGCCGTACGCCCGTTAGTTCACCCCCCGCCTCCAGCGGCAGGGGCCCGCGGAGGCCGTGCCACCGACGGCGCCCCGGCGGATCCCCCGCCCGCCAGGCCCCGGAGGCCGGCGGACGGGGGAGCGCGTCCGCGTGGGAGGCGAGCACGCTGTTCAGGACGCCCCCTTGGCCGCGCGGAAGCCGGCCTCCAGATCCGCCTTCAGGTCGGCGAGGCTCTCGATGCCGACCGACAGCCGCACCAGGCCCGGCGCGGTCCCGGTCGCCGCCAGCTGCTCCTCGTCCAGCTGGCTGTGCGTGGTGGACGCCGGGTGGATGATCAGGCTGCGCACGTCGCCGATGTTGGCGAGATGGCTGAACAACTCCACCCCGTCCACGAAGCGCTTGCCCGCCGCGACCCCGTCGCGCAGCTCGAAGGAGACCACCGCCCCCGCGCCCCGCGGCAGGTACCTGCGCCCCGCCTCGTACCAGGGGCTGGAGGGAAGTCCCGCGTAGTGGACCGCGGACACCTCGTCGCGCCGCTCCAGCCACTCCGCGAGCGCCCGCGCGTTGGCGGAGTGCCGCTCGATGCGCAGGCTCAGCGTCTCCACGCCCTGAAGCAGCAGGAACGCCGAGTGCGGGGACAGCGCCGGTCCCAGGTCGCGCAGCAGCTGTACCCGCAGCTTGGCGGCGAACGCGCCCGGCCCGAGCGCCGGCCAGTAGCGCAGACCGTGGTAGCTGGGGTCGGGTTCGGTGAAGTCCGGGAAGCGGTCGGCGTGCGCACCGAAGTCGAAGGTGCCGCCGTCCACCACGACCCCCGCGATCGCGGTGCCGTGCCCGCCGAGGAACTTGGTCGCCGAGTGCACCACGACGTCCGCGCCGTGCTCGATCGGGCGCAGCAGGTAGGGCGTCGGCACCGTGTTGTCCACGATCAGCGGCACGCCCGCCGAGTGCGCCACGTCGGCGACGGCCCGCACGTCCAGCACGTTGCCGCGCGGATTGCCCAGCGTCTCCGCGAACAGCGCCTTGGTGTTCGGCCGGATCGCGGCCCGCCAGCCCTCCGGGTCGTCCGGGTCGTCCACGAACGACACCTCGATGCCGAACTTCGGCAGGGTGTGCCGGAACAGGTTGTACGTGCCGCCGTACAGCGACGTACTGGAGACGACGTGGTCCCCGGCGCGCGCGACCGTCAGCAGCGCGAGCGTCTCCGCGGCCTGCCCGGAGGACAGCGCGACCGCGGCGACTCCGCCCTCGAGCGCGGCGATCCGCTGCTCGAACACGTCCTGGGTGGGGTTGTGGATGCGGGTGTAGATGTTGCCGGGCTCGGCGAGCGAGAACAGATCGGCGGCGTGCTGGGTGTCCCGGAAGACGAACGACGTCGTCTGGTAGATCGGTGTCGCCCGCGCGCCGGTCGCCGGGTCGGGGGCGGCCCCGGCGTGGACCTGCTTGGTCTCGAACGACCAGGCGGAGGTGTCGGGCCCGGCGGACGCCTCGTCGGGCGTGTGACCGGCGGCGACGGCGTCGATGGGCTGGGTGGGGTCGCTCATGGTGCTCCTCGTACGGAGTGCGGTGGCGCGGAATGCCACGGGTGTGCCGCGGGTCCCGGATGCCCAAGTGCCGTGCGCCGAGCGCCGCGAGGGGCGTCACGGGGCGTGCGTGAGCGCGTGCGGGAACCGCGGGATGAACGAGATGAGGGAGAGAAACGACGGAGGACCCGAGGGCCGTAACGCGACGGCGGTCCGCGGGTTCGTCAGCCGGTGAGGCGACAACCCGTGCTGGTGACACGTCCGTAGTCGACGTGGCGGCGGCTCACGAGCGCGATCATGCGACCCAGGTAAACACAGGGCTCCACGGCGCACCAGCGCCGGAGCGGGGATGACACGCAGCCGTCACAAAAGGGCTCCGCCCCGGCCGGCGGGATGCCGGTCGGGGCGGAGCGGTGAGGACTGCGGGGCCCGGCGGTGTGCCGGGGCCCGGGTCGGCTCAGAGGGCGGCCAGCGCCTCGTTCCAGGTGGCCGACGGACGCATGACCGCGGCGGCCTTGGCCGGGTCGGGCTGGTAGTAGCCGCCGATCTCGGCCGGCTTGCCCTGGACGGCGATCAGCTCGTCGACGATCTTCTGCTCGTTGGCGGCGAGGGTCTCGGCGAGCGGCGCGAAGGCCTTGGCCAGACCGGCGTCGTCGGTCTGCTTCGTCAGCTCCTGCGCCCAGTACAGGGACAGGAAGAAGTGGCTGCCGCGGTTGTCGATGCCGCCGACGCGACGGGTCGGGGACTTGTCCTCGTTGAGGAAGGTCGCCGTGGCCCGGTCCAGGGTGTCGGCGAGCACCTTGGCGCGGGCGTTGCCGGTGGCCTCGGCGTACTGCTCCAGGGACGGCACCAGGGCGAAGAACTCGCCCAGGGAGTCCCAGCGCAGGTAGTCCTCCTTGACCAGCTGCTGCACGTGCTTCGGCGCGGAGCCGCCGGCGCCCGTCTCGAACAGGCCGCCGCCCGCCATCAGCGGGACCACGGAGAGCATCTTGGCGCTGGTGCCCAGCTCCAGGATCGGGAACAGGTCGGTGAGGTAGTCGCGCAGCACGTTGCCGGTCACCGAGATGGTGTTCTCACCGCGGCGGATGCGCTCCACCGACAGCTTCGTCGCCTCGACCGGGGACAGGATCTTGATGTCCAGGCCCTCGGTGTCGTGCTCCGGCAGGTACTGCTCGACCTTGGCGATCAGGTTGGCGTCGTGGGCGCGGCCCTCGTCCAGCCAGAACACGGCCGGGTCGCCGGTGGCGCGGGCGCGGGTGACGGCCAGCTTCACCCAGTCCTTGATCGGGGCGTCCTTGGTCTGGCAGGCGCGGAAGATGTCACCGGCCGAGACGGTCTGCTCGAGCACGGCGTCGCCGGCCTGGTCGACCAGGCGGACGGTGCCGGTGACCGGGATCTCGAAGGTCTTGTCGTGGCTGCCGTACTCCTCGGCCTTCTGCGCCATCAGACCCACGTTCGGGACCGAGCCCATGGTCGACGGGTCGTAGGCGCCGTGGGCGCGGCAGTCGTCGAGCACGGCCTGGTAGACGCCCGCGTAGCTGGAGTCCGGGATGACCGCGAGGGTGTCGTGCTCCTGGCCGTCCGGGCCCCACATGTGGCCGGAGGTGCGGATCATGGCCGGCATGGAGGCGTCGACGATCACGTCGGAGGGGACGTGCAGGTTGGTGATGCCCTTGTCGGAGTCGACCATCGCCAGCTCCGGCCCCTCGGCGAGCTCCGCGTCGAAGGAGGCCTTGATCTCGGCGCCCTCCGGCAGGTTCTCCAGGCCCTTGTAGATGCCGCCCAGACCGTCGTTCGGGGTCAGGCCGGCCGCGGCGAACGCCTCGCCGTACTTCGCGAACGTCTTCGGGAAGAAGGCGCGCACCACGTGACCGAAGACGATCGGGTCGGAGACCTTCATCATCGTGGCCTTCAGGTGCACGGAGAACAGGACGCCCTCCTGCTTGGCGCGGGCGACCTGGGCGGTGAGGAACTCGCGCAGCGCGGCGACGCGCATCACGGAGGCGTCCACGACCTCGCCCTTCAGGACGGGCACGGACTCGCGCAGCACGGTGGTGGAGCCGTCGTCGCCCTTCAGCTCGATGCGCAGCGCGCCGTCCTCGGCGATCACCGCGGACTTCTCGGTGGAGCGGAAGTCGTCGACGCCCATGGTCGCCACGTTGGTCCGGGACTCGGAGGTCCAGGCGCCCATGCGGTGCGGGTGGGTCTTGGCGTAGTTCTTCACCGAGGCGGGGGCGCGGCGGTCGGAGTTGCCCTCGCGCAGCACCGGGTTCACCGCGGAGCCCTTGACCTTGTCGTAGCGGGCGCGGATCTCGCGCTCCTCGTCGGTCTTCGGGTCGTCCGGGTAGTCCGGCAGCGCGTAGCCCTGGCCCTGGAGCTCGGCGACCGCGGCCTTGAGCTGCGGGATGGAGGCCGAGATGTTCGGCAGCTTGATGATGTTGGCCTCGGGCGTCTTGGCGAGCTCGCCCAGCTCGGTCAGCGCGTCCGGGATCCGCTGGTCCTCGGCGAGGTACTCCGGGAACACGGCGATGATGCGCCCGGCCAGCGAGATGTCACGCGTCTCCACCGCGACACCCGCCTGCGAGGCGTACGCCTGGACCACCGGCAGGAAGGAATACGTCGCCAGGGCCGGGGCCTCGTCAGTGTGTGTGTAGATGATGGTCGAGTCAGTCACCGGGTGCTCCGCTCCACGTCTGCAACATTGCTCGACATCAAGATATCTCGTGACGGTCCCCGGCTCGACAGGGGTCCGCCCCGGATCCGGACGGTCGGCTCACTCGTCCGTGGAGGGCGGGCTCACTCGTCGGCGAACGAGCCGTGTCGTCCCGCCCCGGCGGCGAACCGGGCCGCGCCCTGAAGGCCCTCGGCCAGTACGCCCCTGCCGTGCCGCAGCTCCCCGCGCAGGGCCGACACCTCGTCCAGCGACTCCTGGTCCAGGACCGAGGCGCGGTCCGCACGCAGGCAGGCCTGGGGGAAGCCGGCGAGCCGGGCGGCCAGCCGCTCGGCCTCGGCACGGGCACGTCCGGTGGGGACGAGCCGGTTCGCCAGGCCCATCTCGTACGCCTCCCGGGCTGGGACCGGCCGTCCGGTCAGGATCATGTCCATGGCGCGGCTGGTGCCGATCAGCCGGGGCAGCCGTACCGTGCCGCCGTCGATCAGCGGCACGCCCCAGCGGCGGCAGAACACACCGAACACGGCGTCCTCCTCCGCCACCCGCAGATCGCACCACAGCGCCAGTTCCAGACCGCCCGCCACGGCATGACCGGCCACCGCCGCGATCACCGGCTTGGACAGCCGCATCCGGGTCGGCCCCATCGGCCCGTCGCCGTCCTCCGCGACCCGGTTGCCCCGCCCCGTGCCGACCGCCTTCAGGTCCGCGCCCGCGCAGAACGTGCCGCCCTCGCCCCACAGCACCGCCACCCTGGCCTCCGCGTCGGCCTCGAACCGGCGGAAGGCGTCGGCGAGTTCGGCGGCCGTCGGGCCGTCCACCGCGTTCCGGGCCCCGGGCCGGGACAGGACGACCGTGGTCACGTACCCCTGGCGCTCGATCCGGACCGGCATGGCGGCGACCTCCTGCTGCGTGGTGGGACGGCAGGTTACTCCTCGGTCACCTCGTGCGGGAGACGAAGATCCGCGGAGGGCGGAGGGCGGAGGGCGGAGGGCGGAGGGCGGAGGGCGGAGGGCGGAGGGCGGAGGGCGGAGGGTAGAGGGCGGGGGCGGGGGCGGGAGTCAGATGACCTTCAGCCGTACCAGCGCCCCCAGCGTGAGCGCCCCCGGCAGCAGCGGCAGCCACACGGTGATGATCCGGTAGGCGACCACGACCGCCGTGGCGACCGCGGCCGGTCCGCCCGCCGCCACCAGCGCCACGACGAGCGCGGCCTCCACCGAGCCGAACCCACCGGGCGTGGGCACCAGCGCGACGGCGGTGGTGGCCGCCAGGTACGCCAGCGCCATGTGCACGGACGGCACCGGCAGCGCCAGCGCTCGCCCCACCGCGACCAGTGAGACCGCCTGGAGGGCCGGGAAGGCCAGCGAGCCGCCCCACAGCGCGAGCGCCCGCGCCGGACGGCAGTGCACCGTGCGCGCCTCGCTCAGCGCGGTGCGCACGAAGGAGGCGACCGCCGCGCGCAGCCGCCGTACGCACAGCGCCGCCCCGGCGGCGGCGACCAGTGCCGCGCCGACGCTGTACAGCAGCGGACCGGCCACTCCCGAGGGCAGCAGGCCGCCGAGCCGCAGCGCGTTCGGGAACGCGAGGAGCAGGGCGGCGAGCAGCGCCAGCCGGGCGATGCTCTCCGCGAGCATGTACAGCGCGAGCGCGGCGGAGGAACGGGCCAGGGAGACCCCGCACACCGTCAGGAACCGCAGGTTCACCGCGCTCGCCCCGAGGCCCGTCGGCAGCAGGTGGTTGGCGGCGCCGGCCGCGAACTGGGTGGCGAGCAGCCGCCGTCTCGGCAACCGCTGGACGACCGCGCCCTGCCGGGTGACGGCGGCCGCGACCCAGGTCAGACAGGTCGTGCCGACCGCGGCCAGCAGCCACGGCCACTCGGCGCTCCGCAGGTGCGCGAAGCCCTCGGCCAGCACCGACCGGTGGCGCACCGCGGCCACCGCCACGAGCAGCACCGGCAGCAGGCACAGCACCTGGCGCAGGGGCAGGCGCCGCGGGAGCCGCCCTGGCCGCGGCTCGCGGAGTTCGGCCGCTGTCACATCCGGGGTCACATCCGCAGAGGGTTTCCCCGCCGCGCCAACGGCGGGTGGCGGAACTGAGGACGGCGCCTTACGAGCGGGAAGCGGGTCGGGAGGAGTCGGGGCCGTCGGGGTCTTCGGGATGCGCACATTGACCTCAACGATGCTTGAGGTTCTAGGTTCTTCTCCATGAGCATGGAGACCACCGCCTGGACGCAGCTGCACAGCGTCATGACCGCCCAGCAGGAGCGGCGTCCGCTCGCCCGCGCGACGCTGCGCCGTATCGGCGCGTTCGCCCGGCCCCACCGCCGCCGTATCGCCCAGTTCGTCGCCCTCGGGGTGGTGACCGCGCTGCTCGCGGTGGCGACCCCCGTACTCGCCGGGCGCGTCGTCGACGTGATCGTGTCGCGGGGCGACCAGGGCACGGTCGTACGCCTGGCCCTGCTCATCGCCCTGATCGCGGTGGCCGAGGCGGCGTTCGGCATCCTCGGCAGACGCCTGTCGGCCACGCTCGGCGAGGGACTCATCCTCGATCTGCGCACGGCGGTGTTCGACCATGTGCAGCGCATGCCGGTGGCGTTCTTCACACGCACGCGTACGGGGGCGCTCGTCTCCCGGCTCAACAACGACGTCATCGGCGCCCAGCGGGCCTTCAGCAACACCCTCTCGGGCGTCGTCAGCAACGTGGTCACCCTGCTGCTCACCCTCGCCGTCATGCTCACCCTGTCCTGGCAGATCACCCTGTTCGCCCTGGTGCTGCTGCCGGTGTTCGTGGTGCCGGCCCGGCGGATGGGCAGCCGGATGGCCCGTATGCAGCGGGAGGCGGCCACGCTGAACGCGGCGATGGGCACCCGGATGACGGAGCGCTTCTCCGCCCCCGGCGCCACCCTGGTCAAGCTCTTCGGCCGCCCGGAGCAGGAGTCGGAGGAGTTCGCGGCCCGCGCCGCCCGGGTACGGGACATCGGCATCCGTACGGCGACGGCGCAGTCCGCCTTCATCACCGCGCTGACCCTGGTGTCCTCGCTGGCGCTGGCCCTCGTCTACGGCCTCGGCGGGTACTTCGCCCTGCGCGGCACCCTGGAGCCGGGCGCCGTCGTCTCGCTCGCCCTGCTGCTGACCCGCCTGTACGCGCCGCTCACCGCCCTCGCCGGGGCGCGCGTGGAGGTGATGAGCGCCCTGGTCAGCTTCGAGCGGGTCTTCGAGGTGCTCGACCTCAAGCCGCTGATCGAGGAGAAGCCGGACGCCCGCCCGGTGCCCGAGGGCCCCCTCGCCGTGGAGTTCGACGGCGTCCGCTTCGGCTACCCCTCCGCCGACAAGGTCTCCCTCGCCTCACTGGAGGAGGTCGCCGGCCTCGACACCCGCGACGGCGCCGAGGTCCTGCACGGCGTCTCCTTCCGCGCCGAGGCCGGGCAGACCGTCGCCCTCGTCGGCTCCTCCGGCGCCGGCAAGTCGACGATCGCGCAACTGCTGCCACGCCTGTACGACGTCGACGAGGGCGCCGTGCGCGTCGGTGGCGTCGACGTCCGCGACGTGACCTCCGCGTCCCTGCGGGCGACCCTCGGCATGGTCACCCAGGACGGCCACCTCTTCCACGACTCCGTGCGCGCCAACCTGCTGCTGGCCCGCCCCTCGGCGACCGACGCGGAACTGTGGGACGCCCTGCGCCGGGCCCGCCTCGACGACCTCGTGCGCTCCCTGCCCGACGGCCTCGGCACCGTCGTCGGCGAGCGCGGCTACCGTCTGTCCGGCGGCGAACGCCAGCGCATGACCATCGCCCGGCTGCTGCTGGCCCGCCAGCGGGTGGTCATCCTCGACGAGGCCACCGCCCACCTCGACAACACCTCGGAGGCGGCCGTCCAGGAGGCACTGACCGAGGCCCTGGACGGCCGGACCGCGGTGGTGATCGCCCACCGGCTGTCCACGGTGCGGGCCGCCGACCTCATCCTGGTCGTCGAGGGCGGACTGATCGTCGAACGCGGCACCCACGACGAACTCCTGGCGGCGGACGGCCGGTACGCGGAGCTGCACCGCACGCAGTTCGAGCAGCGGGCCGAGGAGTCGCGGGAGGCGCGGGAAGCGGCGGAGGCGCCGGAGATCGTGGTGGCCGGGGAGGCGGTGGCGTAGGCGACACCTGGTACCGGCGGCCGCCCGGTCACCGCGAGGGCGGCTGCCGGGTGTGCCGTGCACGCCGTGCCTGCAGCAGCAGAGGCACCAGGGAGAGCACGATGAGCACGGCGACCATGACCAGGAGGTAGTCCCCGATGCGGGGGACCGACGCCCCCAGGGCGTACCCGGCCAGCACCAGGCTCTGGGTCCAGAGCACGCCCCCGACGGTCGCCCAGAGCGTGAAGGTCCGCGTGGGCACGCCGAGCGCCCCGGCCGCCGGGTGCAGCACGGACCGCAGCATCGGGATGAAGCGGCCGATCACGAGTGCCTTGCCCTGCCCGTAGCGGGTCAGGAGTTCCTGCGCCCGCGCCGCCCGCTCCTTCAGCCGCCGGTTGGAGGAGCGGGCCAGCAGGGTCCGCCCGCCCCGCCGCCCGAGCAGGAACCCCACCTGCCCGCCCGCCACCGCGCCCACGGCGGCGCACACCAGCACCTGCCACAACGCCATCCGCGGCCCCTGGCCGTCGGTCTGCGCGCACAGCACACCGGCCGGGATCAGCAGGGTGTCACCGGGGAGGAAGAAGCCGACCACGATCAGACCCGACTCCGCGAAGGTCACGACCAGGACCCCCAGCGCACCGAAGGCGGCCAGCACCGAGGCGCTGTCCGTCGGGTTGACGGCGAACACCGTCATCGCCTCATGGCCCTCCTCACCGTGCACACGTCGGGCCCACTGCTGGATGAGTACCCATGCCGTACCGGGCGGCGGTACGGCCGGTCGCGGAGTCGAGCACAGCAGACATCACAGACATCATCGGTGATACCCGGCGTCCATCGCCTGTCGGTGTTGAGGTCGAGCCGCACGCCGGAAGCGGTCTGGGGGCGGCTTCGCTCAGCTCTCCAGTCTGCCGATCGCCTCCTCCAGCCACTTCCTCTCTTCGGCTCCGGTGGCACGGGCGATGCGCAGCATGCCCTGCCGGAACAGGTCCGGTGCGTCCTCGGCCCGTACCGGCTCACCGTCGCGGTAGAAGAAGCTCGCCGGGGTGTCGAGGAACGTTTGCCGGCGACGGAGGACGGCCGCCTGCTCGGCACGGTCCGGAAGGTGCCGCAAGAACGCCAGCAGCGTGAAGAAACGCTGCCCATCGGTGATTTCGACTTCCTTGGGGCTCCTCAGGCGCTCCAGAAGCCCGGTACGGCCCGCCTCCGTGAGGGACAGCGTCCGGCGGTGCGCGGCACCGCTTCCGGGCTCGGTGCGCTGCTCGATCAGGCCCGCCTTCACGAGTCGGGTGATGGCCGGATAGAGCGCGCCGTCGCTCACCGGGCGGATGTGACCGCTGAGGCCTTGGATGCGCGCCTTCAGTTCGTAGCCGTGCAGGGGTGCTTCGTAGAGGAAGCCCAGGATCGACAACTCCAGCATGAACAGGTCCCCTTCGGTGCCATCCGCGCGCTTGTCCACTCGGCGCCGCCATGCTATCTCTTTTCGCTGTACCTCGAATCGAGGTACAGCGAAAAGAGGGGGAGTGATGACGAGTGCAGCGGAGCACCGTCGCAGGCTGGTGTCGCTCGCGCTTCCGGTCTACTTCGAGCTTCTCGCCGGGGTCACGGCCGGAATCATCAACATGGTGTGGGTGGCCCGGCTCGGGGGGCAGGCCGTCGCCGCGGTGGCAGTCGCCACGAATGTCGAGAACCTGCTGCTCGGCGTCATCCTTGTCGCCGGCTCCGGCACGACCGTGCTGGTCGCACGGGCCAGGGGAACGGGGGATCCGGCGGCGCTGCGTTCCGCCGTACGCGGCGGCTGGGCGCTGTGGGCACTCGTCACACCCGTCGTCGCCATCGGCGGATACCTCTGCCGCGAGCCGCTGGCCCGGCTCGTGCTCGGCGGCGACGAAGGCCGTTCACCGGCCCTCGCCACCGGGTACTTCTCGATCGCGCTGCCTGGGATCGCGGTGTTCTTCGCCACCAACGTCGTCGACGGCATCCTCAAGGGCGCGGGCGACACCCGTACCCCGATGAAACTCTCACTGCTCGCGAACGGGCTGATCCTCGTGCTGGATCCCCTGCTCGTCCTCGGACTCGGACTCGGAGTGCGCGGGGCGGCGATCTCCACCGTGCTGGGACGGACGGCCGCGCTCGTGTGCGGTTTCCTCACGCTGCTCCGAAGCGGCGCACTCCCGCGGACTGGCGGAGGAACCTCGCTCCGCATCAAAGAACTGGGCACCGACGCGCGCAGGACGGCACAGACCGGTCTGCCGATGTCGGCCGACTTCGTCGTCAGAATGGCCGGGGCGCTCGCGCTCGTCGCCGTGGTCGCCCGGGTCGGCGTGAGCGACGTCGCCGCGTACGGGATCGCGACCAAGGCGATGTACGTCGCCACGATGGCCTTCTACGCGGTGCGCCAGGCCGCCGCCATCCACACCGCCCACCAACTCGGCGCCGGTCACGACGAGCGCCGGACCGTCGGACGCCAGGCGCTGCTCCTGGCCGGGGCGCTGGGGCTCGCAGCCGCCCTGACCCTGCTTGCCACGGGACCGTGGATCATGCGGATCTTCGGCGCCGGGGGCGACGTGGCCGAGGCGGGAACGCTCTATCTGCGCTGCGTGGGGCCCTACTTGGTATTGCTCGCGTGCTTCATCGCACTGGGCGGTGTGTTCGAGGGCAGCGGCGGCAGCCCGGCCCTTGCCCGGATCACCTCGTGCGGAGTGGCGCTGCAACTGGCCCTCGCGTCCCCCCTGTCGGAGTGGGGCCTGCCCGGCATCTGCTCGGCCATGGCGCTGTCGATGGCGTTGCAGTGCGGAGCCGTCGCCAGGACGTATGGGCGCACGAAACAGCCCTGGCCGACGGGAGGCCCCGAGGACCGGCCGAAAGCCCCGGCCGTGGACCCCCGAACTCCGTGACGAACCCACCCCACGCGCTCCGCGCGAACGCGAGCTGGGGGTCGCCGCGTTCCTTGGAATCCCGTACATGTACGGCGGTTGCGCCGGTGACGACCTCGACGGGTTCGCCGCCTTCGTCACCGCTGCGGCCGCTCAGGAGGCCCCGATGTGTACGGGCGTCGGCCCCGACCGCAGAATGATCGCCGAATCTCTGATGATTACGGCGAGGAGCACGGCTCATGGCAGGACCCACAGCTCAGCAGGACCACGGGCAGACAACAGCCCATGACGCCGCGCCCCCGGGGACCGAAGGACTTGGGCAGCTGCGGGAGACGTTCCTGCCGAAGCGCATCGGCACAGTGCGGATAGTCGCCGTCCTGAGCATGGGAATCGTCTCCCTGATCCTTCCTCCCCTCGGCGCCTACTTCATCTGGCTCGCCTTCAAGACGCCCAACCTCTCGCGCAAGCAGGCCGCCCGCCGCCTGCACCTTTTCGAGCACGGTCTGGCCGAGGTGGGAAAGAACGGCGAGGTCTCCGTCTTCCGCTGGGACTCGATGACGGTGCTCCAGGAGATCACCGAGCGGTACGCGAACGGCATCTACGTCGGGACCACCTACGTCTACACGCTCCACCGCGAGGACGGTACGACGCTCAAGGTGACCGACTTCTACGCCCAGCCCGAGTGCTGGGGTCCGGCATTCCAGCAGGAGATCACCCGGGCGCAGCTGCCCGGACTGGTCACCGGGCTGGAACAGGGCCGGACCCTGACCTACGGGAGCCTCTCGGTGAACCTGGGCGGCGTGGCCACGGCAAAGGGCAGCCTGACCTGGGCGGAGATCGAGAAGGTCGAGATCTCCCAGGGAATGCTGGTGCTGCGCAAGCCCGGCAAGAAGCTGCCCTGGGCCCAGGTGCAGGTCAAGAAGGTCCCGAACCTCTTCCTCCTCCTCGCCCTCATCGACCAACTCCGATACGGCGGCCTGCGCCAGAACGCCTGACCACCGGTGCACGGACAGCGCCCGGGGCCCGCTCAGAGCGGCCCCGGGCGCTGTGCAGCAGCGCGGTTGCGCCCCGTCCGCGCGGTCAGATCCTCGGCGGCCTCACACTCCGAGCGTTCGAGACCCTTGAGGCCCGGTTGTTCGAACTTCAAAGCGGCTCCGGCTCGCAGTCACTGCTCGCCGGCCGGTGGCTGTCGGGCCAGGAATTCTTCGAATGCCGCTGCCTGCTCGGGGTCCATGTATCCCTGGCGCTCATGCATGGCTCTGTCCTCAAGCCACGCCGCCTCGTCGGCGGTCAGTTGCACGGCCACCACCGTCCCGCTCCGGACGAAGCTCACGCGCCTGCCGTCGGCCCGCACGTACCGGGTGTAGGGCCCGTACTCCTGCGGATTGGCCAGCGGCTCGATCCGCAGTCGACCGACGTCCCACCTCGGCTCGTTCGCGTCCTCCCCTTCTTCGCCCTGCGGTATCGGTGCGGGCGTGGCGAAGTCGGCGCGGGCCCAGTGTTCCAGCCGGGCCACCACCCCCGCCGGGAACAGGACACTCACCGGCACGCCGCCCACGGTGAGCACGACGCGTTCGCCGGTGGACTCGACCAACGAGACGAGGCGCTCATAGTCGATCGGGTTCGGGGCGTACTGACGCTCGACAACGATCTTCACGACATCATCCATGGAGCTGGACGCTAGTGGGAGGGGTCCGGTCTGCGTACGGAGTGAAGTGCGCCGGCGCATGGTCGATGGGAGGCAGGTCGGAGCGCCAGGACGTGAGGATCTGGGCGCTGCACACGAACAGGCCCTCGGGCAGTTCGTCCAGGGCCCACCAGCGCCAGTCGCCCACGCTTTCGTGCGGCTGGTCGGCGGGTTCGCCCCGCCAGGCCGTGACGACGGCGCCGACGGTGACGCGTACGACATCGTCGACGTGGTCGAGGAGTGTGCCCAGCAGCGTCACGTCCTCAGGGCGGACGACGAGCCCGGTCTCCTCGGCGAGTTCGCGCACGACCGTGTCGTGAAGGGACTCTCCGGGCTCGACAGTGCCCCCGGGCAGCTCCCAGGTGCCGTGCCGGTGCCGTCCCAGCAGCAGCCCCCGCTCACCGAACACGATGACCCCGACGCCGATCGCGGCATGCGGTGCGGGCGGGCGGGCGGTCCGTGGACGAGCGCTCACACGAGGTGGGCTGGTCGTGCGGTGTGCGGGGCGTGCCGTCACAGATCAGGTCCTTTCGGTGGAGTGGTGCTGCCCGTACAGGCCGTCCTGTACTGGTTCCAGCCGTGCCAGGCACGTAACCACTGCTCACGGCCGAGCCGTTGTACTCGTTGCAAGAGGTGACGCGGGTGTGACAAGGGGGTCGTCATTCATGGCAAGTGGCAGTGCGCTGGATTCGTCCGGCAGTATGAAGGCGTTCGGGGCGGCCTTGAAGGTCTTCCGGGAACGAGCCCTGCTGACGCAGGAGCAACTGGCCGAGCGGCTCAACTACTCGCATGCTTCGGTCGCTTCGGTCGAGCAGGGCCGGCGGATGCCCACCGCTCACTTCATCGAGCGGGCGGAGGAGGCGCTGGAGTCGTTCGGCGTGCTGCGCGCGGTGGCCCGGCACGTGGGACGGCAGCGGGGGCTGGCGGTCTGGTTCCGGGAGTGGGCGCAGTTGGAGGAGACGGCGGTCAGCCTGTGCACGTACGAGTGCCGGGTCGTGCCGGGACTGCTCCAGACCGAGGCCTACACACGCGCGGTGATGCTCAACGTGCCGCCTCCGCCCACGGAGGAGCAGTTGCAGGAGCGGATCGCCGCCCGGCTGGCGCGGCAGGACCTGTTGACGCGCAGGCCGCCGGTCGCGTTCAGTTTCATCGTCGAGGAGTCGGTACTGCTGCGGCACACGGGAGGTGAGGAAGTCACCCGGGAACTGCTCGACCACCTTCTCGTCCGTACGGAACCGTGGAACGTGGAGCTGCAGATCATGCCGTTGCGGCAGCCGCATCACGCGGGTACGGACGGGCCCATGCGACTCCTGGAGACCCCGGAGCGCCAGTGGTTGGGGTATTCGGAGGGGCAGAAGACGGGGCAGCTGGTGTCCGACCGGGAAGCGGTGAGCGTCATGCACATGCGTTATGCCAAGATGCGCTCGCAGGCCCTGTCCCCAGTGGACTCGGTGGAGTTGTTGCAGAGGATGAGAGGGGCTCTATGAACACCGCCGGTGAACTGGACTGGTTCAAGAGCAGCTACAGCGGATCCGAGGGTGACGACTGCGTGGAAGTCGCACTCGCCCCCGGAGCCGTGCACGTACGCGACTCCAAGCAGAGTGACGGGCCGCGATTCGGGGTCGCCTCCTCGGCGTGGGCGGATTTCCTCGGTTTCGTGGCGGAGTAACCGATGTGTTGTGGGCCGCAGCCTCTCGCTGCTGCACCACTTCACGGTCTGGAGGGACGGACGACGACCTCGCTCCCCAGTGGTGTGTAGCCGGCCTTGAGGAAGGCCCGAAGGGATCGAGCGTTACCTGGGGCGACAGCGGCGAAAACCGGCTCTCCGGCGGGGAGTACGGTGAGCGCGTCACGCAGCAGGGAGCGACCGAGTCCAGCCGCGCCGCTGCCCGGGTGGTCGAGTTCGATGCTTATCTCTCGCCGGCCGGCCAGGCCGTCGGCCAGTGTGACAAGGCCGCGTTCATCTCCGTAGACACGGACGTCGGTACGCAAAGCCCGAGCACGGCGAACACGTGGGTGGTCATCGGCATCAAGACGTTCGGGCAGGCGTCGGGGGGCCGGCGTGCCACGCGCGACGAGTGTGACGTCGACACTGTCGATCCACCCCCCGGGACCGGCGAGGTAACGCAGGAAATCCGGAGCCATTGAAGCCCCGTAACCGTCGGGCCCCTGAGCCTGGACGCCGGGAGCGGACAGGGCGGTGGCGATCACGGCGTGCCCGGTGAAGGCGACCGAGCACTCCAGCCCACCCGGCAGAGGTGGGAGAACTGTTACGCGACCGTCCGCGGGCGGGAAGCGTCCGTCGGCGGCATTGAGGAACATGCCCAGCAGCGGGTGGGACTCGGCCATGACGGTCCACCTTACGAGGGTCCGTCCCCCGTGGTGGGCCAGGTCGGCCCCACAACCAGATCTCAGTAGCCGCCCAGCAGCGTCCGTACTCTCCGCAGTGCCTCCGGGCCCGCGGTGCTGTGCCAGCGGGTGGGGTCGGCGGGGCGGCGGCCCCACAGGAGGAGGACGCGGGTGGCCGCGTCGCTCTCGATCGTGGCCGGACCGTCGGGGGCGGCGAACCGGATCGTGCCGCCCTCGGCGTCGGCGGTCACCACGATGTCGTCCGTGCCCGGGGTGCGCAGGCGGCCCTCGACCCGTCCCTCGGGGCCCAGGCCGAGACCCGCGCGACCCCGGACCAGCAGGGGGCGGCCGACCGACATCACGCTGTGCTCGGTCATCCACGGCTCGTTGAGGGACCGCACGGACGTCCGGTCGTCGCCGGTCAGGTCCCAGCGATGG
The DNA here is from genome assembly GCF_053598035.1 of Streptomyces sp. NPDC001204. Lineage (NCBI taxonomy): Bacteria > Bacillati > Actinomycetota > Actinomycetes > Kitasatosporales > Streptomycetaceae > Streptomyces > Streptomyces sp. NPDC001204. Next base: position 173,343 of record NZ_JBSFJL010000004.1, read on the forward strand.
AGGATCAGTTCCTCACGCATGTGTTCCGCGAAGAAGGGGACCTTCACGGAACGGCCGGTCCACATCACCTCGGTGTCCGGGGACAGGTCCTGCGCGGCGGCCGCGGCGATCTCGGTGAGTTCTTCGCAGCGGGCCATGAACGCCGCCCGGAGTTCCGAGTCCGACATCCGCCGGTAGGGAGCCTCGCGCTCGAAGCTCCTGGTCTCCACCGGTGCGCCCGCGAGGAACGCTCGCAGCACCCGGGCCAGTTCTTCGGCGTTCCCCGTCTGGTGGACCAGGACGTCACGCACCGTCCACGCCTCGCACCACGTGCCGTCGTCGGGCCTTCGGCCCTGTACGGCGTGGACGAAGGGAGCCAGCTCGGGCAGCGTGTCGTCGACCTTGGACGGGATCACGGGCCATGGGTATCCCGGTCGGGCCGTCCGTCAAACCGGCGAGCGTCCGATCGGAGGCATGACGTCCCGGAGCAGGGTGCCGAGCGCGTGGGCTCGTTCTCCACGGGTACCCGTCAGCGCGTACGGCGGTCCGACGACCGTACGACGAAGAGCCCGGACGCACGCATGCCCGAACTGCCGGATGTCGAGGGATTCCGCGAGGTGCTGATGACCTGCGGCCGGCGGCGGTGTGTCACGGACGTCGAGGTGCGGGACACGGGGGTGTTGCGAGGTGTCAGCGCGCAGCGGCTGCGGAGGGAGTTGAAAGGCAGGCGTCTGGGGGAGGCGTGGCGGCACGGAAAGTGGTTGTTCGTGCCGGTGGATGACGGCGGTCGCGTACTGGTCTGGCACTTCGGTATGACGGGATCGCTGCGGTGCTGTGCCCCGGACGAGCCCCTCGCACCGCACGACCGCGTCGTGCTGACGCTCGACGACTCCCGGCACCTGCGCTACCGCGATCAACGCAAGCTCCAAGGCGTGCAGTTGGCCGACGACACGCAGGTCGCACGGATCACGGACGGTCTGGGGCCCGACGCGCTCACTCTGAGCGGAGCGGAATTGAGGGAGCTGCTGTCGGGACGACGGCGCGCCGTCAAGAGCGCGCTGATGGACCAGTCCGTGATCGCGGGTCTCGGGAACCTCCTGTGCGACGAGATCCTCTGGCGGGCCCGGGTGGCACCGCGGACCCCGGCGCGGGACCTGGGCGAGACCGCGCTTCGGCGTATCCATGCGGGGATGGGCCGGGTCCTTGAGACCTCCGTGCGTGCCGGGTGCGTGCCGCCGCGCCGTTCCTGGCTCACCGGGCACCGGGACGACCGCGAGCCGACGTGCCCTCGCTGCGGGTGGCCCCTGTGCTCGAACCGCGTCGGCGGACGCCGCACGGTCTGGTGCCCCCAGTGCCAGCAATGAGCGAAGCGACCGTTCCCCCGTGAGCGAATAGCAATGGGATGATGGTCGGCGACATATGGCGACGGCGGTCCGAGGAAGCCGGTGTGAATCCGGCGCGGTCCCGCCACTGTGACCGGTGAGCGAGTTCCGGAAGGCCACTGCCCCCGCCCGGGGTGGGAAGGCGGGACGAGTGACGACCCGGGAGCCAGGAGACTCACGCGGTCGCCTCCTCGATCGACACCGGGGCGGATCTCCCCGGGAGGGGAGTGGTGCGGCGTGCCCGAAAAGCCGACGGACGAGGCGCCGGACAGTGCCGTGGCGGGGAGCGGTTCGGTGCCGTGCCGGGTCGTCGTGTGCCGGGACTGCTGCTGCGGCAGCCCCAAGGTGATCGGGGTCGATCACGCGGCGCAGACCGCGCGGCTGCGTGCGGAGGTGCCGGTGCGCATCTCCGACTGCCTCGACGTGTGCGAGCAGGCGAACGTCATCGTGGTCCAGCCGTCCGCCGCGGGCCGGACCGCCGGTGCGCGACCGGTCTGGCTCGGGCTCGTCAACGACGAGGACGCGACCGAGGACATCGTCGCCTGGGTACGCGCCGGCGGCCCGGGAGTGGCTCCCCTGCCGGACATCCTCGGCCTCTACGCCATCACGCCGCCACGGCGTCCCACGACCTCGTGACGCCCGCACGGGCGGGGAGGCCCGCACACGCGGGGAGGCCTGCACGCGCGGGGAGGCCGACCGTCTTCACCGGCCGGGGAACGGACGTGCCTCGGCCGGTGTGACCGACTCGCCGGCCGGTACCCCGTGCATGATCTGGGCGAGCACCTCCGCCCCGCGTACCACCCGTGGCCCCGGCCGGTTGAAGTAGGACGGTCCGTCCAGTACCCAGACGCGGCCGGACCGAACGGCGGGCAGATCCGTCCACCCGGGCAGCCCGGTGAGCAACTCGGCCTCCCGCAGGGTGCGTTCAGGCGGGAAGCCGCACGGCAGGACGAGGACCACGTCCGGCTGTGCGGCGCGTACCGCCTCCCAGGTCACCGGCTCGGTGTGCTCGCCGGGCGCGGCGAGGAGGGGCTCGCCCCCGGCGGTGGTGATCTGCTCGGGCACCCAGTGCCCGGCGGGCCACAGCGGGTCGAGCCACTCGATCGCCACGACCCGGGGCCGGCCGAGGCCGGCGACCGCGCCGCGGACCCGGTCGAGGCGGTCCCGCAGCTCGGCCCGGCGACGCTGCGCGCGCTCACGCACGCCGAGCAGGTCGCCGACGGTGACCAGGCAGTCCAGTACGTCGTCGAGCGTGCGCGGCTCCAGGCTGAGGACCCGGGTGCCGGCGTCGAGCAGCCGCACGGTCCGGCTGACCTTCTCGTACGACACCGCGCACACGTCGCACAGGTCCTGGGTGAGCACCACGTCGGGGCGCAGGGCGGCCAGAGCCTCGGTGTCCAGGGTGTACAGCGACGAGCCGGAGTGCGCCGAACCGCCGACGGCGTCGGAGATCTCCCGGCTGGTGAGCGCGTCCTGGTCCAGACCGGTCCCGGTCACCACGGGCACCGAGGCGACCTCGCGCGGCGGCCAGTCGCATTCGTGGGTGCGGCCGGCCAACTGCTCCGACAGCCCCAGTTCGGCGACGATGTCGGTCGCGGCGGGCAGCAGGGAGACGATGCGCATACCTCGACTGTAGGAGGCTCCAGGACCGCGGACCGGCACCGGGTACTCCGTCGCCGGCCGGGCGCTCCAACTGAACGGGGGGCTACGGCTACCTCGGCGAGTACGGCCTTGAGAGGATCGTCCGTGACCTGTGCGTCCAGCGGAAGTGACCTGTGCGTCCAGCGGAACCTGGAAGGAACCAACGAGATCATGCGTGTCAGCGTGGCCCGCGGCCTGACGGAGGCGTTCTGATGTCCGCCGCCGAGGAACCCGTCCTGTTCCACACCGACGGACGGGCCGCCCACATCACCCTCAACCGGCCGAAGGCCCTGAACGCCCTCACCCACGAGATGGTGCGCCGCATCGACGAGGCACTGACGGCCTGGGAGCACGACGCGGCCGTGGAGACCGTCGTCGTCACCGGCGCGGGGGAGCGCGGCCTGTGCGCGGGCGGTGACATCCGCGCCATCCACGACGACGTCCGTGACGGGGACGGCACCGCCTCGGCCGCCTTCTGGCGCGACGAGTACCGCCTCAACGCCCGTATCGCCCGCTACCCGAAGCCGTACGTCGCCGTCATGGACGGCATCGTGATGGGAGGCGGCGTCGGCGTCTCCGCGCACGGCGGCGTCCGGATCGTCACCGAGCGCTCGCGGATCGCGATGCCGGAGACCGGCATCGGCTTCGTCCCCGACGTCGGCGGTACCCATCTGCTGGCCCTCGCCCCGGGGGAACTGGGCACCCATCTCGCGCTGACCGGTGCGCAGATCGGCGCCGGCGACGCCGTGCTCTGCGGGCTCGCCGACCACTACGTGCCGTCGGCGGCCCTGCCGGCCCTCGTCGACGACCTCGCCGGCACGCCCGTACGGGAGGTGCTGGCGCGCCATGCCCGACCGCTGCCGCAAGGGGAGTTGGAGGCGCAGAGGGAATGGACCGACCGCTGCTATGCCGCCGGGACGGTCGAGGACATCCTGAGCCGGCTGTTCGACCACGGCGAGCCCGCCGCCAAGGAGGCGGCCGAAACCCTGCTCACCAGGTCACCGACCGCCCTGAAGGTCACCCTGGCCGCCGTGCGCCGCGCCCGCCGTCTCGGATCGCTGGAACCGGTCCTCGACCAGGAGTACCGCGTCTCCTGCGCCGCCCTGAGCAGCCCCGACCTGGCGGAGGGCATCCGCGCCCAGGTCATCGACAAGGACCGCGACCCGCGCTGGTCCCCCGGGACCCTCGCCGAGGTGACCGACGCCGACGTGGACCGCTTCTTCGTCCCGCTCGGCGACCGCGAACTGGGCCTCGCCGGCCCCGGCACCACCGCGCAGTCGGCCGGGTGAGCAGGACCGTCGCGTTCACCGGACTCGGGCACATGGGCGCCTCGCCCGTGGCGTGACGACCACGCGGTCACGCAGGTGCGGGGCATCCGTCGGCGGCGACCGGTTCCTCCTCGTCCACCCCGGGACGGAGCACCTCCGCCGAACCGAGCAGCGCCTCGACCACCTCCTCCGGGCCGAGTCGCTCCTCGACCGAGCGCAGGTGCACGCGGAATGCGCCGCATGTACCTGTGTCGTGCCCGGACCGGGCCAGGCCGTGCACCAGCGGGTGGGGCGCTGCCGATGCCCGGCTCTCGGCACCGGGGACGGTCCCCGGACGCGCCCGCCCCCTCGACGGCCTATGGGAGACGACCGGCGAGCGCTCGTCATCGCCGCCGGGAAAAGAGCTTGGCCCGGCTTGTGGGGACTTGAAGAATGACGGCCATGCAGACTCGACGGGCATGCCCTGACGACGCAGCGGGGGTCGCTGGTGTCCACGTGCGCTCCTGGCAGGCGGCGTTCGCCGGCCTGGTGCCCCAGGTCCATCTCGACGCCATGGCACCAAGCCGCGAAGAGCCCAAGTGGAAGACGCGCATCGCGCAGGCACGGTGGCCGTCGTCAGGAGTGCTCGTAGCCGAGACCGAGGCGGGAATCGTCGGATTCGCAGGTTTCGGCCCGTCCGAGGAGAACCCCGCCGTCGCGGAAATCGGCATGCTCTACGCGCTGCCCGAAGTCTGGGGAACGGGGATCGGGAAGCAGTTGATGTCGGCCACGTTGACGGCCTTCGGAAAGGCCGGCTACACGCAAGCGACCTTGTGGGTCCTGGAGGACAACGAACGCGCCCGGCGCTTCTACGAAGCTGCCGGCTGGCACGCGGACGGCGCAGTCGTGGAAGACACCACGGGTGGGGCCTCCCTCAACAAGTTGCGCTACCGCCGCGCTCTGGGCCGGCCCCCTCACCGTCTGTTCCGGGACGGGTTGGAGCCGAACGGCCCTTCGCGTCGCCGTCGAGGCGGGGTCAGCAGCCGCAGGTGCCCGTGACCGGGGCGGTCAGGGGGTCGGCGTCGCGGCGCTCCTGGCCCTGCCAAGTCCCGTAGGCGAAGCCCTCGCGCACCCAGTACTCGAATCCGCCGAGCATCTCCTTGACCTGGTAGCCGAGTTCGGCGAGGGCGAGGGCGGCACGGGTGGCGCCGTTGCAGCCGGGTCCCCAGCAGTAGGTGACGACGGGCACCGACTTGTCGAGCAAGTCCGCGGCCCGCTCGGGGATGAGCGCGGTAGGCAGGTGGACCGCGCCGGGGACGTGTCCCTGGTCCCAGGATTCGGTGGAACGGGAGTCGAGAACCACGAATCCCGGGTCGCCGCCGGCCGTGAGCGCGGCGGCGACGTCGGACACGTCGGCGTGGAAGCGCAGCGAGGCTCGGAAGTGGGCGGCGGCCTCGGCGGGCGCCGCGGGGGCGACGCGCAGGACGGGGTTCGGGACGGTCATGGTCATGAAACGGGGCCTTTCCTGATGCCGGGCGACACGGCCCGGCTGCTGCTGCCTACGCCCTCGAATCTACGGACCGGAACCGGCATCCTGAAGGCATCTTCCACGGCCTCTGATTGCCATGGCCGGGGAATCCGTGTTACTCCTCGGGAATGACCGTGATTTCCCTGGACGCCATCGACTGGCGCATCCTCGACGTTCTCCAGCGCGACGGCCGGGCCAGCTTCACCGACCTCGCACGCGCCGTCTCCATGTCGGCGAGCGCGGTCACCGAGCGCGTGCGCCGGCTGGAGGAGTCGGGGGTCATCAGCGGCTACGCGGCGGTCGTGGACCCGGACAAGGTCGGGCTGACGATCATGGCGTTCGTGCGGCTGCGCTACCCGAACAGCAACTACAAGCCCTTCCATGACCTGGTCGAGGCGATGCCGGAGATCCTGGAAGCCCATCACGTCACGGGCGACGACTGCTTCATCGTCAAGGTCGCCGCGCGTTCCATGCGCCACCTGGAAGAAGTCTCCGGCCGAATCGGCGGCCTCGGCTCCGTCACGACCAGCGTCGTGTACTCGTCCCCGCTGCCCCGGCGTCCCGTCGGCCACTGACTCAGCCGACGATTCGCCCGAGCGGCGGGGAATTCTCCGCAAGCCGCCGTAGCGCGCTCAGGTCCCGGCGAAGGCTTCGGTCCGGTGCGGCAGGTCGCCCGCGGCTCCGCGCAAGGACCAGCCGGGCGGTGCGGGGCGGCGTACGGGATAATGCCGCCATGCGGATCTCGGCCAGGGCGGATTACGCGGTGCGGGCCGCACTGCAACTCGCGGCGGCTCCCGATGCCGGGCCGCTCAAGGCGGAGGCGATCGCGGACGCCCAGGAGATCCCCCACAAGTTCCTCGAAAGCATCCTCAACGACATGCGCCGGGGCGGGCTGGTGCTCAGCCAGCGCGGCGCCAACGGCGGCTACCGCCTGGCCAGGCCGCCGGACTCCATCACTGTCGCGGACGTCATCCGCGTCGTCGACGGGCCGCTCGTGTCGGTGCAGGGCGTGCGTCCGCCCGACCTGTCGTACACCGGCCCCGCCGCGTCGCTGCTGCCGTTGTGGGTCGCGCTGCGGGCCAACGTCCGCCAGATCCTGGACGGTGTGTCCCTCGCCGAGGTCGTCTCGGGCGAACTCCCCGCCGGAGTCGTCGCGCTCGCCGAGGCGCCGGCCGCCTGGACGAACCCGTAGCGCGTTTCCTCCCGATCCGAAAGCCGAGACGGCTGTGTCCGGTTCATGGACGCTCCCTTGCTCGTGGCCCACCGCGTGCACAGGATGAATCCCTACTAATCCGATAGGGAAAATGGGGAACGGTGGGTGGCCGTGTGGACGCTGGTTCCGTGCAAGTCCAGGACGCGACGGTGAGCGGGGCCGCGACGGACCCCGTCGCCGCCCCCGGGGACTTCTGGCAACGCGTGGCCCGTGACTTCGGGGACGACCTCGCCGTGGACGCGCTCGACCGTGACCGGGCCGGCAAACCGCCCAACGACGAGGTGGCGCGGCTGCGCGAGTCCGGCCTGCCAGGCGTCCTCGCGCCGCCCGGCACGGCGGGCGGGGGGACGGACTGGGAGCACGCCTGCGCGATCGTCCGCGGGATCGCGGCCGCCGACGGTTCGATCGGTGAACTCCTCGGCCGTCACTACGTGTTGTCCTGGAGCCCCCGGTTCTTCGCCCCTCCGGAGCAGGCCGTCGACGTGGAGACCCGCGCCGCACGGGAGCAGTGGCTGTGGGCGGGCGACACAGGCTCTTCGCGTGCGGACGGGGCCGCCGCTCCCGGTGACGAAGGGACCGTCCCGGTCCTCGTCCCCGTTGACGGAGGTTTTCTCCTGAGCGGACAGCGGTCCCTGGCCACCGCGGTCAGCGTGGCCGACCGGCTCGTCCTCGACGCGGTCTGTACCAGTACCGGCGAGGCATTCGTGGTGCTCGTCGACCCGCGCCACCCGGGCGTCAGCCGCGACCGGCTGCCCGACCGGCTCGGCCAGCGACTCGCCGACGCGGGCACCGTCCACTTCGACGACGTACCGATCGGCGCGGGCGATGTGCTGGGAGCCGCCGCCCACGACGAGGACGTCGTCGACCCGTTCGCCACCGTCGCCCCGCTCGCGGTGCGGCTCATGCTCACCCAGGTCGCCCTCGGCGTCGCCGAGGGGGCTCTCGCGGAGGCCAGGGACCTCAGCCGTGTGGCGTCCCGCACCCGGCGAGCGGCCGTCGGCGGGAACATCCTCACCCCGGCGGACGGCACGGACCCCGATGTGTCGCTGGCTTTCGGGGAGCTCGCCCTCGCCGCGCACAGCGCGTCCGCGGTCGTCGACCAGGCGTCGGCCGCCATGGCCCGGGCTCTTCGCGCGGGGCGAGAGCTGGACCCCGAACGGCACGCGGACACGGCGGCGTTGGTGGCGGCCGCCGAAACCGTGGCCTTCAGAGCGGCCCTGCTCGTCGGGGAACGAGTGCTGGAACTCGCCGGCGCGGAAGGGCTCGACCGGTTCTGGCGCAACATCCGGGTCCTGGCGAGACGCGGCTCCTCAGGTCCCACTCTGCGAGCCATCGGGGACCATTTCCTGAACAGCGTGCGCACGCCTTCGGCGCAGTGGACGTGAGCCCCGTGCACCGGCACCGTGAGGGGGCCGGCACACAGGTCGGCTCGCAGGGCCGACCGTCTCCCCGGCAGCCTGACCATTTCCGGGCGGTCGCCGACGGCGGGGGAGCCCGTGGCGGACTGCCCGCGCACCGCTGTCGACGGCCGTTCAGGACGTGTGCCGGACGCCTGCTTTGACGCTCACGTCGATCTCGTGCCGCTCCGGACCGCCGCTGGACAGGCCGGTAAGCGCGCCGGAGCCGAGGGTGCGCAGCAGAGCCCGGGCCACCGCGTCGTTCTGCCGGAAGGCAGGCGCGTCGGTGCGGGGGCGGGCGAACGCGGCGACGGCCCGGCTGTCGGTGGGGGCGCCGAGAGCGATGCGGCGGGGGTGCGGGCGGCCGAGGCGGGGGTCGACGACGTGGTCGCCCGCCGGGCTCACGGTGAGCCGGCCGGAGCGGTGGGTGTACGCGGGATCGGCGATGACCTCCTCGGTGAGCTCGCCCGTTCGGTGCAGGTGCCGGAGCAGAGGGTCCTGGGTGTTGTCGAGGTCCGGGCCCGGCAGGTACGCCTCGATCAGGGCCGTGGCGTGGACCGTGTGGCCGGGCACGGTCGGGCTCGTCGCGGTGAAGGTCCCCGTGGTCTCGTCCGTGCCGATGCGCAGGTCCGCGCCGAGGAAGTGGACGAGCCCGGCCCGGGACAGGGCGAGCAGCTGACGCAGCCGGAAGCCCGGCGGGCCGGAGGCGAGGAAGCTGAAGAAGCCGTGCCACCAGCCGTCGAGGCCGTCGGCGACAGAGCGGGCCGACAGCCTTCCCGCGCCGACCAGCCGGGGCAGCCGGCCGTAGACGGAGAGCAGGGCGAGGAACGCGCCCAGGTCGGCACTGTGCGCGGGGTTCGCGCGACGGGCGACGTCCTGGGCGATGTGGTCGCGCAGGTGTGCCTGGAAGGCGTCCGGTGTGGCGAAGGCCAGGCCCTCCAGCGGGTGGTCCAGAGCCTCGAAGTCCAGGCGGTCCTCCGGATCGGGCACGGCCCTGGCGACCAGGGCCGTCATCGCGTCGGAGTACCAGTGGAGGCGGTCGTACTCGGCGAGGAACTCCGACCAGGGCACACTCGTGCGCCCGGGATGAGCGTGGAACAGCTCGTGATAGTGACCGAAGCCGATCTCCTTGGCCATCAGTGGCCACACGTCGCGGCGCAGGTCCAGCGGGCGGCCCTCGGCCAGCAGGCGGTCGACCGCATCGGGGCCGAAGTGGCGCGGCAGCGGGGGCCTGAGGCCCTGAAGCCGATAGCCGGTCTTGGCGTGGTACGGCACCCCGCGCCGCGATCCGACGTGCAGGACGGGCTCGCGGCCCGACGGGAGGTAGGTCAGTGACCCGTCCGGCCCGGTGCGGTAGGCGCCGCCCCGGCCCTCGGTGAGCAGCACCATCAGGTCGACGAAGGCGAGACCGAAGCCGCGCAGGACGACGTGCTCGCCGGGCCGCAGGGCCGTCAAGTCGGCGTCGGAGGAGAAGTCCGGCGGCAGGTGGAAGCGGCCGTGGCGGCGGGCGAAGGCCGCGTGCGCGCGGTGCGCGGGGGCGGGCGCGGACCCGAGGTGGCCCTGGGCCAGGACCACCAGGTCAGCGGAGAGCGGCTCGGCCCGGTCGGCCAGGCGCACCTGCTGCGGACCGTCCGGCGGGCCGGTGACGGCGGTCGCGGTGGTGCGGTGCCACTCGACGGTGACCGACGGCGGCAGGTCGGCCAGCGCCCGCCGGAACACCCAGTCCAGATAGGCGCTCTGGGCCCGGCGGGTGGGGAAATCGGTCCCGGCCAGGGCGCGCAGTTCGGCGAGTACCTCCGGGTCCGCGGGTTCCGTGTACGGCGCAAGGCGCGGGCCTCTCGGGTCGGCGAACTGCGCGGCCCATTCGGCCAGTGAGGGGCCCTGCCGTACGGGGCCGTCGATGGTGGAGGTCTCGTCGGTGAACATGGTGACGTCCTCGGCCATGGAGTTCATCCGCAGCAGCGGGGACTGCTCGTGCCGCCAGATCCGGCCCGGGCCGGGCGGATGCGGGTCCACCAGATGGATGTGCAACTTCCTTTCGCGTTCCCACACTGCGGGAAGGTTGGCGGCGATGCGCTCCAGCAGTCCGGTGGCGCGCGGTCCCGCGCCGACGACGACGAGGACGGCCGTGGGGGAGTCGTCGGTCATCGGTCACCGCCGACAGCGGGGCGGGCGTCGGCGGCGGCCACCCGGTACAGGCGGGCGCGCAGTGCGACGAGGCGCAGGCGCAGCCGCCCGAGCGGTGTGGGCGGCAGAGTCCGCGCGGCGCCGCGGGCGTAGTACCGCTCGACGTAGTACTGGCCGGCGCCGAGTACGGAGGTGACCGCGACGTACCAGAAGGTCGCGACCATCAGCAGCGGGATCACCTGGTACGTCCGGTTGTAGATCAGCTGCACGGAGAACAGCAGGTCGTGGACGGCCAGCACGCTGACGATGCTCGTGCCCTTGAGCGTGCCGATCAGCATGTTGCCCGCGGTCGGCACGATGGAGCGCATCGCCTGAGGTACGACGATTCGGCGCAAGGTGCGCCATCTGCCGAGGCCGAGGGCCTGGGCGGCCTCGGTCTGCCCGGCGTCCACGGACAGGATGCCGCCGCGCACCACCTCGGCGGCGTAGGCGGTCTCGTGCAGGGTGAGTCCGATGACGGCGGTGAGAGTGGGGCCGAGCAGGTTCACCGTCTTGACGGTGACGAACTGAGGGCCGAAGGGGATGCCGACGCCGAGCGTCGGATACAGGGCGCCGATGTTGAACCAGAACAGCAGCTGCACCAGCAGCGGTGTGGATCGGAAGATCCACACGTATCCCCAACTCAGCGTGCGGAGAACCGGGTTGGCGGACAGCCGCATCACCGCCAGCAGTGTGCCGAACAGGAAGCCGAGCACCATCACGACGCCGGTCAGCCACAGGGTCAGCAGCAGCCCGTCGAGCACGGCGGACGTGGTGAAGTACCGGCCCACCACGTCCCACTGGAAGGCGTCGTTGCGGACCACCGAGTTGAGCACCATCAGGAAGAGCAGCAATGCGCCGGCGGCGGTCAGCCAGCGGCCCACGTGCCGGCGCGGCACGATCCGCGGCAGGTCGGCCCCGGACGGTCCGGGTGCCTTCGGGGGCTTCAGGGCAGGGGAGGAGGTGACGTCGGAAGGGGTGACCATCGGGAGGCGCTCCGGAGGAGGGAGGGGTGGCGTGGGCGACCATCCGGTGGCACGCGTACGCGGGTACGGTGCGGCCGGGCCGGCGTCATCACGCTCGCCGCGTCCCTCAACGCGGCCGAAGAGGCTGCCGCACACGGCGCAGCCCGTCCGCTCGGATCGTACGTATGCATGGTGCCGATCTGTCAACCACGCGTGTCAGCAGGCGGAATCCCGGGCGGAAGGCCCGTCCGGCATTCGGTCCCCGGTTGACGAAACGAACGATGTACTGCTCAATTGGGCCCATGAACGCCCAGCAGCGCTTGGTCTCGCGCGACCACATCGACTTCGGTCGTGTTTGGTCCGCCGCGTGTTGCGCCTGACTCGGCAGCGGGCCGTCCGACCGGCCCTTCCCTCCCTCGGTGACCCCGTCGCGGGCCGAGTTCTCCTTTAACGCGCGCTGCCGCAGCACTGCTTCTTCCGACGCCCAGCGTCATCACGCCTGCACTGACCCGTCGTACTGACGGTTCGTCATTCGTCCTCGCACGAGGCTGTTCAGCCATGCCCGCCTGCGTGCGGAAACACCCGAAAGGCACCTTTCATGCCCGTGGAGTTCCTCGGCATCGCCGCGACCAACGACGGATCCGAAACCACCCCCCGCTCCGGCGCCGCATTCGACAAGGAGTACACGCTTCGGCTCGCCCGGGCGCACGAGGACCACGGCTGGGACCGGGTGCTGTTCGCCTACGGCTCCGGCTCCCCGGATCCCGCGCCGGCCGCCGCGTACGTCGCGAGCCACACGGACCGGCTGCGGATCCTGCTCGCCCACCGGCCCAACGTCTCCTGCCCCACCTTCGCCGCGAAGACCTTCGCCACCCTCGACCAGATCAGCGAGGGACGGCTGACGGTGCACTTCATCACCGGCGGCAACGACCACGAGCAGGCCCGCGAGGGCGACACCCTCACCAAGGACGAGCGCTACGCCCGCACCCGCGAGTACATCCGGATCGTCAAGAAGATCTGGACCACCCATGAGCCCTTCGACCACGAGGGCGAGCACTACCGCTTCCACGATTTCGTCAGTGACGTCTTCCCGGTCCAACAGCCGTGCCCCGCCGTCTCGTTCGGAGGCTCCTCGCCCGCCGCGTACGCCGCCGGAGGCGCCGAGGCCGACATCTACTGCCTGTGGGGCGAGCCGCTGGACAGGACGGCCGAACAGATCGAGGCGGTGAAGGCCGCCGCGAAGGCCGCGGGCCGCGTCGACGTGCCGCGCATCCAGGTCGCCTTCCGCCCGATCATCGCCCCGACCGAGGAACTGGCCTGGGAGAAGGCCCGTCGCACGGTCGGCGTCATCCGGGAGCGGCGCGAGGCCGGGCTCGTCCGGCACCACCGCAGCGGCGCACCGGAGAACACCGGCTCGCAGCGCCTCGTCGCCATCGCCGAGGCGGGGGAGCGCTACGACCGCGCCCTGTGGACCCCGACCGCCGCCGCGACCGGTGGCGCCGGCAACTCCAACGCCCTGGTCGGCACACCGGAGACCGTCGCGCAGGCCCTGCTGGACTACTACGACCTCGGCGTCGACATCCTCTCCGCCCGCGGCTACGACCTGCTCGGCGACGCGATCGACTTCGGCCGGTACGTGATCCCGATCGTCCGTGACGAGGTCGCCAAGCGAGACGCCGAGCGGGCGGCACGCGGTCCCCGGTCCCTGGCGGCGGTGGGCGAGTGAGCTCCCCGGCCCTCCCTGGACTGACGGTGGTTCACGTCCCGGTCTGCGACCCGCGGGTGAGACCCCTGCTGCGGGAGCTCGGCGACGAGTACTCCTCCCGGTACGGCAAGGACGCCCACGCCGAACTCGCCCGGTATCCGGACGAGGAGTTCACCGCCGCGTACGGCGGTGTCCTGCTCCTGCTCCTCGATCGCGGCGAGCCCGTCGCGGGCGGGGCGTTCCGCCGGTACGACGCGGCCACGGCCGAGCTGAAACGGATCTGGACGCACTCCGCCCACCGGCGTCGGGGCCTCGCCCGCCGTGTCGTGGCCGAGCTCGAGCGTGAGGCGGACGCCCGCGGCTATCGGCGCGTCTACCTGACCACCGGACCGCGCCAGCCCGAGGCCCGCGGCCTGTACCTGGCCACCGGCTACACGCCGCTGTTCGACCCGGACGCCGATCCGGAAACCATCGGCCCACTGCCCTTCGAGAAGAACCTCCCCGTCACCGCACCCGTCGGAAAGGCCACCTCCCCGTGAGACTCCCCGGTATCAGCGGCCGCCTGCGCCCGGCCGTGATCGCGGCCCTGCTCCTGTCCCTGCCCGCACTGACCGCCTGCGGGGCCGGTGGCCCCGGCGACACGGCGGTGGCAGGCGCTCAGGGATCCCCCGCGCCGACCGACGACCCGGTCGCCGCCGTACGGCAGGTGGACTCCGTCGCCGCGCTGCTGCCCGCCGACGTACGCGAGGGCGGCACCCTGCGGGTCGGCAGCTCCGTCGGAGCACCGCCGTCGGCGTACTACCCGAACGGTCCGGACAAGGAGCCGCAGGGCCAGGACATCGACATCGCCGATGCCGTGGCGAAGGTCCTCGGCATCCGGCTGGAGCGCCACGACGCCTCCTTCGAGACGATCCTGCCCGCCCTCGACAGCGGCAAGTACGACCTCGGCACCGGCAACTTCGGCGTCACCACCGAGCGCCTGAAGACCATCGACTTCGTCACCTACATCGACGACGGCCAGGGCTTCGCGGTGAAGAAGGGCAACACGGCGTTCGGCAAACGGATCACCGACCTGGCCCAGCTGTGCGGGCACACCGTCGGCATCGGCGCGGGGACCACCTTCGAGGCCACCCTCGACGCGAACAAGGACGTGTGCGCGAAGGCCGGCAAGAGACCGTACGACGTGAAGGCCTACTCGGAGAACGGGGCCACCCTCACCGCGCTCCAGCAGGGCCGGATCGACGTCGTGATGTCCACCATCAACGGCCTGCGCTACCAGGCCGCGCAGCCCGCCGCCGGCACCGCCTTCCTCGGCGAGTACCACCGCCTCGACGTCGGCTTCGCCTTCAAGAAGGGCTCCCCGCTCACCAAGGCGTTCCAGGCCGCCGTCAACGAGCTGATCGAGAACGGCACATACGCCCGGATCCTCAGGAAGTGGAACACCACCCCCTCGGCGATCGACGCGTCGAGGATCAACCCGCCCGAGCACACTTGAGAGTTGAGCAGGGACCTCGTGATGGGAACCACCACCACCGACTCCGCGCCGCCCGCCACGACCGCCCCGGTCACCGGCCGCCTGAAAGCCCCGCCCGCCCCGGACGACCCGGCCTCGCTCAAGGTCGTACCCGCCCGTCACTACGCCCGGTGGGCCGCGGCCGTAGCCGTGCTCGTGCCGGCCGTCCAGTTCGCGCACGGACTGGCCACCAACCCCGTGTGGGAGTGGGGTGTCTTCCGCGACTACGTCCTGTCCGAGACGATCGTCCAGGCCGTGTGGGTGACCCTCCAGCTCACCGCCTACGCCACCGTGCTCGGCTTCCTCCTCGGCACCGTGCTGGCCTTCATGCGGCTGTCGCGCAGCCCGGTGCTGCAGACCGTCGCCTGGACCTACATCTGGATCTTCCGGTCCATCCCAATGATCGTCCAGCTGGTGTTCTGGTTCAACCTCAGCGCACTGTACAAGGAGTTGGGGGTCGGCATCCCCTTCGGGCCGGTGTTCTGGTCCGTCGACAGCAACAGCCTCATCGGCACCATCGGCGCCGCCGTCATCGGCCTGACACTCCACCAGGCCGCCTATGCCGCCGAGATCGTGCGGGGCGGTGTCGTCTCGGTCGACCACGGGCAGCTGGAAGCCGCCGCGGCACTGGGCATCCCCCGGCTGCGGCAGATCCGCCGGATCGTCCTGCCGCAGGCCATGCGCGCCATCCTGCCCACCGCCGGCAACGAGATCATCGGCCTGCTCAAGGGCACCTCGGTGGTCTACGTGATGTCCATCGGCGAGCTGTTCTACCAAGTGCAGGTCATCTACGGCCGCAACGGACGGGTGATCCCGCTGCTGCTGGTCGCCACCGCCTGGTACGTCGTACTGACCTCCCTGCTGTCGGTCGCCCAGTACTACGTGGAGCGCCGCTACGCCCGGGGCGCCGACCGCACCCCGCCGCCCACCCCGCTCCAGCGCGCCCGGGGCCTCGTCCGCGACCTGCGCGCGGCGGCGGCCCGGCGCGACCAGCCCGTCGTACCCCTCAAGCCCCTGGGAGAGAGCCGATGAGTCAGGTGATGGTGGACGTCCACGGCGTCCACAAGAGCTTCGGCCCGCTGGAAGTGCTGCGCGGCGTCGACCTGAAGGTCCGCGCCGGCGAGGTCACCGTGATTCTCGGCCCGTCCGGCTCCGGGAAGTCCACACTGCTGCGCACCGTCAACCAGCTGGAGAAGGTGAACCGCGGCTGGATCAGCGTCGACGGCGAGCTGATCGGCTACCGCCGCTCCGGCGACAAGCTGCGCGAGCTGAAGGAGAAGGACGTACTCAAGCAGCGCACCCACGTCGGATTCGTCTTCCAGAACTTCAACCTCTTCCCGCATCTGACCGTGCTGGACAACCTCGTCGAAGCCCCCCTCTCCGCCCTGCGCCGTCCGCGCAAGGAGGCGGAGCAGACGGCCCGTCGGCTGCTGGAGCGGGTCGGCCTCGCCGACAAGGCCGGCGCCTACCCGCGGCAGCTCTCCGGCGGCCAGCAGCAGCGCGTGGCCATCGCCCGTGCCCTCGCACTCGAACCCAAGGTGCTGCTCTTCGACGAGCCCACCTCCGCGCTCGACCCGGAACTGGTCGGTGAGGTCCTCGACGTCATCAAGGACCTGGCCCGTACCGGAACCACCATGATCGTCGTGACCCACGAGATCGGCTTCGCCCGCGAGGTCGCCGACACCGTGGTGTTCATGGACGGCGGAGCCGTCGTGGAACAGGGGCCGCCCACGGCCGTCCTGGACGACCCGCGGCACGAGCGCACCCGCGCCTTCCTCTCCAAAGTCCTCTGACCATCCCCGCGCCCCTTCGGCACCGCTTCCCATGCAAGGAGAACCACCGTGTCCACCACCCTCGCCCGCCGAACCGCCTCAGCCGCGCTCTCACTCGCCTCGGCCCTCCTCCTGGCCGCCTGCGCCAACCCCTCGGACGGCGGCACGACGGAGGTCGCGGACGCGAAGGGCGGTACGACGAAGATCAACCTCGGCCCGGACCAGAACCGCGTCACCACGGACAAGGTCGGCTCCATCGCCGCCGAGGTCCCGGAGACGATCCGGAGGAGAGGCACCCTGGAGATCGTCGACTCGTCCGGCTCCGCCGCGCCGCTGACCTTCCACGCGACCGACAACAAGACCGTCATCGGCGTCGAGCCCGACATCGCCAGCCTGGTCGCCGACGTCCTCGGCCTGAAGCCGCACTTCAACACCGTCTCCTGGGAGAACATCTTCGTCGGCCTGGACAGCGGCAAGTACGACGTCGGCTTCAGCAACATCACCGTCACCGAGGAGCGCAAGGAGAAGTACGACTTCGCTCCCTACCGTGAGGACAACCTGGGCTTCGAGGCCAAGAAGGGCAGCGGCCTGACGGTCACCGGGCCCGAGGACGTGGCAGGCAAGTCCGTCGCCGTGGGCAGCGGCACCAACCAGGAGAAGCTGCTCATCGAGTGGAGCAAGGAGAACGAGACGGCCGGCCGCGAACCGGTGGACATCAAGTACTACCAGAACGACAGCGACACCTACCTCGCCCTCCAGTCCGGCCGCATCGACCTCTACCTCGGCCCCAACCCGACCGCCGCCTACCACGCGGCCACCACCGGCAAGACCGAGGTCGTCGGTACCTACTCCGGCGCCGGAGCCACCCTCCAGGGCCTCATCGCGGCCACCACGAAGAAGGACAGCGGCCTGGTCAAGCCGCTCGCCGACGCGCTCAACCACGTCATCCGGAACGGCACGTACGCGAAGGTGCTCGAACGCTGGGGCCTGTCCGACGAGGCCGTGGCCAAGTCGGAGATCAACCCGCCCGGCCTGCCCAAGACGAACAAGTAGGCGTGGAGGACACGACATCATGCCCCGCGAACTCCATCTCTCCGTGGCGCTCGACGCCGACGGCCCCCACCCCGCCACCCACTGGGCGGATCTCGTCGGCCTCGCCGAGCAGGGCGCCTTGGACTTCGTCACCCTCGGCGACTCCCTCGCCCCACCGGCGGACGACAGCCGCGGCCGGCTCGACGCCGTTGCCGTCCTCGCCCGGGTCGCGCCGCTCACCAGCAGGATCGGTCTGGTCCCGACCGTGACCACCACCCACACCGAGCCCTTCCACACCTCCACCGCCCTGGCCACCCTGGACTTCGTCAGCGAGGGCCGGGCCGGCTGGCTGGTGGACGTCTCCACCACCGAGTCCGAGGCGCTCGCCGTGGGGCGCCGCCCCACCGCACCCGCTGACGAACTGTGGGCCGAGGCGGCCGAGGCCGCCGAGGTCGCCGCCCGGCTGTGGGACAGCTGGGAGGACGACGCGGAGATACGGGACGCCGCGACCGGCCGTTTCATCGACCGGGACCGGCTGCACTACATCGACTTCGAGGGCCCGCACTTCTCCGTCCGCGGGCCGTCCATCGTCCCCCGCCCGCCCCAAGGACGCCCGCCGGTCGCCGTCGTCCTCGACCGGCACGTCGCCGACGCGCGGTGGGAACTGGCCGCGCGCCACGCCGACATCGTCCTGCTGGACGCCGAGCGGCCGGCCACGGCCCGGCGCGCCCGCACGGCGCTGCTGAGCCGCGCGGCCGGGACCGGCCGCGACCCCGGTGAGCTGCGGGTGCTCGTACGCGTCGCGGTCGCCCTGCACAAGGGCGCCCCACAGCCCCTGCCACCGACCGGCACCCCGCGCTTCACCGGCACCGCCCCGCACCTCGCCACCCTGCTCGCCGACTGGCACGAGGCCGCCGGCACCGACGGCTTCCACCTCCTGACGGCCTTCGCCCCCGCCGACCTGCCCGCCATCGCCGAAGGCCTGGTGCCGACGCTGCGCCGGCACAACCTGTTCCGCACCGCCTACACAGGCCGCACCCTGCGCGACCACCTCGGCCTGCCGCGCCCGGCAAGCCGCTACGCCCGCCGGACGGAGACGGTCCGATGACCCGCACCCCGGCAGCAGGGCCCCACAAGCGGATCCACCTCGCCGCGCACTTCCCCGGCGTCAACAACACCACCGTATGGACGGACCCCGCCTCCGGCAGCCAGATCGACTTCTCCTCCTTCCGCCACCTCGCCCGCACCGCCGAACGCGGCAGGTTCGACTTCCTCTTCCTGGCGGAGGGCCTGCGGCTGCGCGAACGCAAGGGCCTCATCCACGACCTGGACGTCGCCGGCCGCCCCGAATCCCTCACCGTGCTGAACGCGCTCGCCGCGGTCACCGAACACCTGGGCCTGGCCGCCACCGTCAACACCACCTTCAACGAGCCCTACGAACTCGCCCGCCGCTTCGCCTCGCTGGACCACCTCTCCGGCGGGCGCGCCGCGTGGAACGTGGTCACCACCTCCGACGCCTTCACCGGCGCCAACTTCCGCCGCGGCGGCTACCTGGACCGCGCCGACCGCTACCGCCGCGCGGCCGCGTTCGTCGAGGCCGCCCGCGCGCTGTGGGATGCCTGGCCGCCCGGCGGCACACCGCGGACCGTACGCCCGACGGGCCCGCACTTCGACATCACGGCCCGCCCCACCCTGCCGCACTCGCCCCAGCTCCACCCCGTCCTCATCCAGGCCGGGGACTCCGACGAGGGACGCGAGTTCGCCGCGCGGACCGCCGACGTCGTCTTCAGCCGGCACGGCACCCTGGAGGCGGGCCGCGCCTTCCACGCCGACGTCAAGCGACGCCTGGCGCGGTACGGCCGTACGCCCGACGACCTGGTGATCATGCCCGCCGCCACCGTCGTCCTCGGCGACACCGAGGCGGAGGCACAGGAACGCGCCGCGCACATCCGCCGGAAGCAGGTCAGCCCGCAGACCGCCCTCGCCGTTCTGGAGAACGTCTGGGGCCGTGACCTGTCGGCGTACGACCCGGACGGCCCACTGCCCGACATCGACCCGGTGCCGGACAGCGATCTCGTCCAGGGCTGGGCGCACGCGGGGGACCGGTTCGGCATCGCGGCGCGCTGGCGGGCACTGGCGCGGGAGAAGCACTTGACCATCCGCGAGCTCGCCATCGAGCAGACCGCCCGGCAGTCCTTCATCGGCACCCCCGCCTCCGTCGCCGCCCTGATCGACGAGCACGTGCAGACCGACGCCGCCGACGGCTTCATCCTCGTACCGCACCTCACCCCCGGCGGACTGGACGAGTTCGTCGACCGGGTCGTCCCGCTGCTCCAGGAGCGCGGCGTCTTCCGCACCGAGTACGAGGGACCCACCCTGCGCCACCACCTCGGCCTGCGACGCCCCGAGCCGCGCCCGGGAGGTTCCGCATGAGATTCCAGGTCCTGACCATCGGCGGCCATGCCCCGCACCCGCTGACCGGCGAACAGGCCGCTGCCGCCGACCGGTTGGACGAGATCGTCGAGACGGGAGCGGTCGCGGAGGAGCTGGGCTTCGACGCGTACGCCGTCGGCGAGCGGCACGCGGGGCCCTTCCTTTCCTCCAGCCCCACGGTCCTGCTCGGTGCCCTGGCCGCCCGGACCTCCCGCATCCGGCTGCTCACCGGCGTCACGGTCCTGGCCGTCCTCGACCCGGTGCGGGTCGCCGAGGACTACGCCACCCTGCACCAGCTCTCGCGCGGCCGGCTGGAACTGGTCATCGGCAAGGGCGCGGAAGCGGGCCACTTCGGCCTCTTCGGCCTCGACGAGGGCCTGCAATGGGAGTACCAGGCCGAGAAGTACGAACTCCTGCGCAGACTGTGGCGCGAGGAGAAAGTCACCTGGCAGGGCAGGTTCCGCCCGCCGCTGACGGACACCACCACCGTTCCCCGCCCGTACGGCGGCCGTCCACCACGCGTCTGGCACGGCTCGGCCACCAGCCTCAACTCCCCGGAACTGGCTGCCCGCCACGGAGATCCGCTGTTCAGCGCCAACGCCATCCAGCCGCGCGAGGCGTACGCCCGGCTCATCGGGCACTACCGCGAACGATTCGAGGCGTACGGCCACGACCCGCGCACCGCGTACGTGGGAGCAGGCTCGGGAGGACTGTTCATCGCGGACACCACCCAGCAGGCCGTGACCCGCTTCAAGGACTACTACGAGGCCCGCGTCCGGCAGACCCACAAGCCCCACCTGGAGGGCCGGCCCGGCTACAACACCCCGTTTCACACCATCGAGGACGCCGTCGCGGACGGCCCCCACCTCATCGGCAGTCCACAGCAGATCACCGACAAGATCCTGGGCTTCCACGCGGCATACCGCCACGACCTCCAGTCCATCACCGTCGACACCTCGGGACTGTCGCTGCCCGAGCAGATCGACCAACTACGGCGCTTCGCCGAGGAGATCGCACCGGTGGTGCGGCGCGAGGCCCCCACCACGCTGTGGCAGACGCCCGAACCCCTCTCGCCGGCCGAACCCACCCGCCACTGAAAGGTCCCCGCCCATGGCCACCGTCCTGTCCGTCTCCGGCAGTCCCTCCGCCACCTCCCGCACCGCGAAACTGCTGCGCCACCTGGACCACCGCCTCGCCGCCCAGGGCCACGACGTGATCCCACTGGACGTCCGCACCCTGCCCGCCGACGCGCTGCTCGGCGCCGACTTCCGGCACCCGGCGATCGCCGACGCCGCCGCCCTGTTCGAGCGCGCGGACGGAGTGGTGATCGGCACCCCGATCTACAAGGCCGCCTACTCCGGCCTGCTCAAGTCCCTCCTCGACCTGCTTCCGCAGTACGCCCTGACCGGCAAGACCGTGCTGCCGCTGGCCACCGGTGGCAGCACGGCCCATGTCCTGGCCATCGACTACGCGCTGCGCCCCGTGCTGAACGCCATGGGCGCCGCGCACATCGTCCCGGGCTGGTTCACCCTCGACAGGGACATCAACGTCGGTGACGACGGCACCCTGACAGTCGCGCCGGGCTCGGCCGAGGCCCTGGCCCAGGTCACCGACCAGTTCTCCGTCGCGCTGGGCGGCCGAACCACGGTGCTGGCGGCCACGGCATGACCCTCGCCTTCCACTGGTTCCTGCCCACCAACGGCGACCCGCCCTTGCCCTCGCTTGGGTTGGCCCGCTCAGTGCTACGGCGAGGTGGGCAGGTGCGGGGAGCGGAGCACGAGCAGGGTGATCTCGCTGGGGGCGAAGACGCGGAACGGCGGACCCCAGAAGCCGGTGCCGCGGCTGGTGTAGAGGAGGGTGCGGGTGCCGTGGTGGCTGAGACCGGCGAGGGCGGGCTGGTCGATGCCGACCAGGTGGTGGAAGGGCCAGATCTGGCCGCCGTGGGTGTGGCCGGAGAGTTGGAGGTCGATGCCGGCTGCTGCCGCCCGGTCGACGAACTTGGGCTGGTGTGCCAGGAGCAGGACGGGCAGGTCGGGGTCGGCGCCGTTCAAGGCTCCGGCGAGATGGGCGCGGTGGCCTGCCAGGCCGGAGGACTCGGCGGTGACGTCGTCCACGCCGGCGACCACGAGGGCGTCGCCTCCGCGTTCGAGCAGCAGATGGCGGTTGCGCAGCGGTTCCCAGCCCAGCTCGTCCATCAGATCGACCCAGCCCTGGGCCTCGCTGTAGTACTCGTGGTTGCCGGTGACGTATACACGGGCCCGGGTGGCCCGCACCGTACCGAGTGGGGTGGCCTGGGCGCGGCGGCGTTCGGCCGTGCCGTCCGCGATGTCCCCGGTGTGGCAGACCAGGTCGGCTTCCAGGGTGTTCACGGTCTCGCACACCCGTGCCGACCAGCGGCGCGATCGAACGGGCCGTAGTGGGTGTCGGTGATGAGCACGACGCGGATGCCGTCCAACCCGGCACCCAGTCGCGGGAGTTGCACGTCGAGTCGGCGCACCCGTGGGACGCGGCGGGCCTCGGCGTACCCCCAGGCGAGCAGCACGGCGGCCACGCCGAGGACGGCCCATGTGACGATGCGGGCCCGGTCCTGGCTCTCGCCGACGCCGGCCACGGCTAGGGCGAGCCGCAATGGGACGCCGAGAAGAACGGACCAGGTGAACAGAACCCAGCTGGTGCCCAGCAGGGTGTCACCGATGATCGCCGCCCGGTCCTGCTGGCGCCGGCCGTGGCCGCGCACCATCGCGAGCGGCATACCGATGAGGCCCAGGGCGAACAGGGCGGTGCCGACCAGCGTGACGGGCAGCGGCCAGTGCTGGCCGCTGTGCAGGAGCACCCAGCAGGGCACGGCCCACAGCAGGACGGGGGCGATCAGGGGGATGTAGCGCATCAGACGGTGCAGTCGGCTCTGCCGCGGCGCTTGCGCCTCGCTGTCGACGGGTCGGGTGTTGCTGGTGTCGGTCACGCTTCCCCTCCCTGACCAGGCTGCCGTCTCGCGCACTGTATCCGGTCATTGACTCGTCACGTGCTCTTGGGTTCTAACGCTTGTCGCAACATTCCTTGATCATTAGGGGTGTGTTGATGGCGAGGCGGGGACGTAGGCGCAGGCTGGAACTCGAGGCCGCGTACTGGCGTCTGCTGGCGGCCGGGGTGGGCACCGTGGAGGCGTGCAAGCAGCTCGGGATCGGGCGGAAGACCGGGTACCGGTAGCGGGCGGAGAACGGAGGTCTGCAGCCGGATTATCTTCCGGAGAGGTCCCGGTCCGGCCGGTACCTATCCCTGCCGGAACGCCGGCGGATTGCCTCGCTGTGCGAGCGTGGCCTGACGATCCGGGAGATAGCTGCCCGGCTCGGCCGGGCGCCGTCGACGGTCAGCCGTGAGCTGCGGCGCGACAGCCGTCCACACGGCAACGGCGCCTATGACGCCGACTTGGCCCACCACCGCTGCCGGGAACGAGCCGGGCGTCCGCGTCGCGCGAAGCCGGCAGTAGATCCCGAGCTGAGAGCCGAGGTGCAGGCCAAGCTCGATCAGGAGTGGAGCCCGGAACAGATCGCCGCCCATCTGCGGTGCCGCCGGCCCGACCATCCCGAGCGCGAGCGGCATCTGTGCCACGAAAGCATCTACCGAGCCCTCTACCAGGGCGCCAAGAGCGGCCTGAGCAGAACCCTGACCAGGAAACTCCGCACCGGACGTCCACTGCGCAAGCAGCGTCGCCGCCCCGACCAGCGCATGCCCAGATTCGTCGCGCCAGCCGTCCTGATCGACCACCGGCCCCCATCGTCGAACTGCGTGAGCGTCTCGGGGACGGGGAAGGCGACCTGGTCGTCGGCGTCCGCAGCCAGTCCGCCGTCGCCACCCTCGTCGACCGCCGCACCCGCTGTCTCCGCCTGATCGCCCTGCCCGACGGACACTCGGCCGGCCACCTGCGCGACGCTCTCATCGCCAACCTCGCCAACTCCCCGAGCAAGCCCGCCGAAGCCTCACCTGGGACCAAGGCTCAGAGATGGCCCGCCACCACGAGCTCGCCCCATACTTCACCGACGGCATCCTCTTCGCCCGCCCGGTCAGCCCCTGGCAGCGCGGCACCAACGAGAACACGAACGGCCTCGTCCGCCAGTACCTGCCCAAGCGCACGAACCTGTCGCTCCACTCCGCCGAGAACCTCCGCGCGATTGAAGACCGGCTGAACAACCGCCCCCGCAAGACGCTGGGTTGGCAGACCCCAGCCCAAGCCTTCATCAACGCCCTGGCACCATGAGCCTGCAACGTTGCGACGATCATGCGAATTCACCGCAGGGCGAGTTCGCGCTGCCCAGGACGATCACACCCACGCTGCCCGCCGCCGAGGCGTTCGCCGATCTCGGCATGCCCGAGCAGTTCCTGGCCGCACTCGGCAAGCAGGGTGTGACCGCACCGTTCCCAATCCAGGGAGCGACGCTGCCGAACTCCCTGGCGGGCCGTGACGTACTGGGCCGCGGACGTACCGGTTCCGGCAAGACCCTCGCCTTTGGCCTCGCCTTGCTCCGCGCCCGACCCCGATGCCCTCGGGGCCGCGACCGGAACCGGGGACCGTGCTGCCGGGCCATGGCTCAGGCGTCGATGATGACGGGGATGATGAGGGGCTTGCGGCGGTGGGTGCGGAACGCCCAGTTCGCCACGGCGCGGGCGAGGAGCTGTTCGAGTTGGCGTGCGTCCCCGACTCCCTCCTCGGCTGCGGTGGCCAGGGTCTTCTCGATGACGGGGACGACCGGCTCGAAGGTGGTGTCGTCGTGCACGAAGCCGCGGGCCAGGAAGTCGGGGGCCTCGGCGAGGGCGCCGGTGTCCGCGTCGACGATCGCCACCACCGTGACCACGCCTTCGGCGGCGAGGGTGAGGCGGTCCTTGAGGGACGCCTCGGTGGCGCCGCCGACTTCCATGCCGTCCACGTAGACGTTGCCGGCGGGGACCTTGCCGGTGATGGACGCGCGCCCGTCGACGAGGTCGACGACGACGCCGTCCTCGGCGATGACGACCCGGTCGGGGTCGACACCGGTACGGATGGCGAGGTCACCGTTGGCCCGCAGGTGGCGCCATTCACCGTGCACGGGCATGACGTTGCGGGGTTTGACGATGTTGTAGCAGTAAACGAGTTCGCCGGCGCTGGCGTGTCCGGAGACGTGCACCTTGGCGTTGCCCTTGTGGACCACGTGGGCGCCCCACCGGGTGAGTCCGTTGATCACCCGGTAGATGGCGTTCTCGTTGCCGGGGATGAGGGAGCTGGCCAGCAGGACGGTGTCGTCCTTGCCGATGCGGATCATGTGGTCGCGGTTGGCCATCCGTGACAGCGCGGCCATCGGTTCGCCCTGGGAGCCGGTGCACACCAGAGTGATCTTGTGGTCCGGGAGCTTCTCCAGCTCCTTGGTGCTCACGACCAGGCCGGACGGGACCTTCAGATAGCCCAGGTCACGGGCGATGCCCATGTTGCGGACCATCGACCGGCCGACGAAGGCGACCTTGCGGCCGTGCTGGTGGGCGGCGTCCAGGACCTGCTGGATGCGGTGCACGTGGCTGGCGAAGCTGGAGACGATGACGCGGCGCGGCGCGGTGCGCATCACCTGCTCGATCGCCGGGTTCAGGTCACGCTCGGAGGTGGTGAAGCCGGGTACTTCGGCGTTGGTGGAGTCGGTGAGGAACAGGTCCACGCCCTCCTCGCCGAGGCGGGCGAAGGCGCGCAGATCGGTGATGCGGTCGTCGAGAGGGAACTGGTCCATCTTGAAGTCGCCGGTGTGCAGCACCATCCCGGCCTGAGTGCGGATAGCGACCGCGAGGCTGTCGGGGATGGAGTGGTTGACCGCCACGAACTCGCAGTCGAAGGGCCCGAGGCCGCGCCGGTCGCCCTCCCGCACCCGCACCGTGCGCGGCCGGATGCCGTGTTCCTTGAGCTTGGCCTCCAGGAAGGCCAGCGTCAGCTTGGAGCCGACGACGGGAATGTCGGACCGCTCGCGCAGCAGGTACGGCACGCCGCCGATGTGGTCCTCGTGGCCATGGGTGAGTACCACGGCCACGATGTCGTCCAGCCGGTCCCGGATCGAGGTGAAGTCCGGCAGGATCACGTCCACGCCGGGCTGGGTCTCCTCGGGGAACAGCACGCCGCAGTCGACGATGAGCAGCTTGCCGAAGTGCTCGAAGACGGTCATGTTACGGCCGATCTCACCCAGGCCGCCCAGGGCGATGACCCGCAGCCCTCCTTCAGACAGGGGAGGGGCGGCTTTCAGTTCGGGGTGCGGATGGCTCATACCTTGACGTTACCCGGAGAGTGGGGCGGGGTGATCCGTTGCCTGTGATCTCTCCTTCCGACGGGGCGGGGCACCCGCAGCGGCTGCCCCGGGACGATCGGATCACGTCGGTGGCCGGTCCAGGGAGTGGCGAAGGCGGCATCATCTGTTGCCCTGGCAGTGAATGTCCTGGCCACGGGCTCGAACCCTCGGCCCGGCCCGAAGCCCGTCCGGTGCCCCCACCTGCGAAGCGAACGCCCTCGACCACGAAAGAGATACCCGCCGCAACGGAGCAGGATGATGTTGCCGGCGCCCCGCACTGCGCCCGGCATGACAAGCTGTGCTTGCCCACCCCCGAACCCAGGAGGTCACCATGACCGCAGAGTCCGTATCTACGGAAGGTTCGGAGCCGGCTACCCCGGAGACGTCCTCTCTGACGCCGGACAGCGACGGCAACTACGACCTCAAGCGCAAGTTCCGCGAAGCCCTGGCGCGCAAGCGCGGTGCGCAGGCGGACGCCGCCGATGCTGCCGCCAACCCCAATGCGTCGAAAGTGCGTGCGGCGCACGGCCCGGCTGCGAGCCAGCGGTCGTTCAGGCGCAAGAGCGGCGGCTGAGTCGATCAGTTCCGGGATCCGGCTGCTTCACCAGCACTCTGAGCGCTGCCCACACGCGCCCCGTGCAGTGGCCCGCAACGTGCGCATACCCCTGCGCACGTTGCGGGCGAGGCGTAGCCGGCGCTCGTGTAGCGGGCGCCGATGCGTGGCCACTGCGTCTCACCGGGATGTCCGGGACTCCGGTGCGGGCGAACGCCGTCCAGCGGCGCTTCATGTCGTTGCTGAGCGTGGTCTGTTCCGCGGTGAGCGGGGCGTCCAGGAGCCGGAATGCGGCCGCGAGAAGGTGGTCATCGCCTCCCGAACCCATGTGAAGGTGGCGCCGACTGTCGCTGACGATGATCTCGGGCTTGTCATGGCGGGGCTCGGTTTGCGCAATGGTGAGGCCCGGGCGGGGGACGTCAACAACGGCGTGGCGGACGACGTCTACCCCCGTGCCCGATCAGATCTGCTTCACATGGACCAGCCCGGAAAGCGCGCAGAAGGCCCCTGACACGCGAGCTCGTGCGACTGGCGAGGCGTCAGAAGGGTCAGCAATAGGTCAGTGTGAGTCCTCAAATACCTGGCGATAGCTGACCACACATGCGAAACGTTGTAGCCTCCGAACATCGCCCTTGACCTGCAAAAAGCAGGCAGGGAGCAGATAAATCGGGAGTTTCTTCATGTTTCGTACAGTATTCAAGTCCAAGATCCACCGCGCCACCGTCACTCAGGCCGACCTGCACTACGTGGGATCCGTGACCATCGACGCGGACCTGCTCGACGCCGCCGATCTGCTGCCCGGTGAGCTCGTCCACATCGTCGACGTCACCAACGGCGCCCGGCTGGAGACGTACGTCATCGAGGGGGAGCGCGGGTCCGGGGTCGTCGGGATCAACGGTGCCGCCGCGCATCTCGTGCACCCCGGAGACCTGGTGATCATCATCAGCTACGCCCAGGTCACCGACGCCGAGGCGCGGGTCTTGCAGCCTCGGGTCGTCCACGTCGACGCGGACAACCGTATGGTGGCGCTCGGCGCCGACGCCTCCGAGCCGGTGCCGGGTTCCGACCAGGAGCGCAGCCCGCAGGCCGTAGCGAGCTGACCGACCAGGAGCGTGACCGTGAGCGACATCGAGATCCGCGACGACCGGACGGCGGGACGCCTCGAGGCGGTGGAGGGCGGTGCGGTCGTCGGCCGCATCGAGTACTTCGTCCTCGAACGGCCCGGGCGCGCGCTGGTCCCCGTGCACACGATCGTGGAGCCGGCTCACGAGGGCCGTGGCATCGCCGGCTCGCTGGCGCGCGAGCTGTACGCCATCGCCGGGCGCGAGGGTGCCGCCGTGGCCCCACTCTGTCCGTACGTCGTCAAGTGGGCCGAACGTCACCGTGACGAGGCACCGGCGGCCGCCCCCGAGCTGCTGGGTGCCGCGCGGGAGTGGCTCGCGGCGCATCCGGAACGGTTCTGAGCGGTCGATGCTCGCCCTGCTGCACACCTCGCCGGTGCACGTCCCGGTCTTCGACGCGCTCCGCGACGAGACCCACCCCGGCCTCCGGCTACGGCACTTCGTCGACGAGCGACTGCTGCGCCGGGCCCGCCGGGAAGGTCCGGCGGCGGTGACGGACGCGGTGGCGGCGGTGCTGGGCCGGGCGGTCGCCGAGGGCGCCCGGGCGGTCCTGTGCACCTGCTCCACCCTCGGGGGCGTCGCGGAGGAGGCGGGGGCGTCGGGGCTCACCGTGCCGGTGCTGCGGGTGGACCGCCCCATGGCGGCCGCCGCGGTCGCCGCCGGGCCACGGGTGGTCCTCCTCGCGGCGCTGGCGAGCACCCTCGTGCCGACCACCGCGCTCATCGAGGAGGAGGCCCGCCGCGCCGGGCGCACCGTCACCGTCCGCCCCGTGCTCGTCGACGCCGCCTGGTCCCGCTTCGAGGCCGGCGACAACGAGGGATACGCGCGCGAAGTGGCCGCTGTGGCCGACGGGATCACCCACGCCGACGCGATCGTCCTCGCCCAGGCCTCCATGGCTCCCGCCCAGGACCTCACGACGACCTCGATTCCCGTCCTCTCCAGCCCCGCCCAGGGTCTCGCGGCGGCAGCGGCAGCGGCGGCAGGTGCGGCACGAAACAGGCCCGCTTGACCTCCAAGGCTCACGGCCCCCGGCTCACGGCCACGGCTCACGGCCACGGCTCACGGCCATGGCCCACGGCACGCGCCGCGATCGTCGGGAGTTGCCCAGGCAGGCCATACGTGCCGGCCGGGCCAGACGGCCGTCCCGCCGCGCCCATGGAGCGATGGCACCGGCTCTCGTCCGGGGCGGACGCGCCCTTCCCGATCCCCGTGAGGCGGGGGCCACCCGGGTCCTCCCCCCGGCGCCGTCGGGTGACTGGTGGCGCGGCGGTCGGGTAGGTGGGGGAGTAGTCCAGAGCCGATGTCGACCGACTGGCCGGAGGACGCCATGACCGACCCGTACCCGGACCCCACCTCGCCCTCACCCATGCCGGGTCCGGACCCCCAGCATCCGCAGCCGCAACCGCACCCCGTGCCCACACCGGAACCGCCCCCGGCGCCGGAACCCCCTCCGGCACCAGGGCCGCCGCCGAGCCCACCGCCAGGTCCGCCACCCGGTCCGGGCCCGACCCCGCCCCCCGCGCCTCCGCCGCCAGGACCCGGCCCGATCCCGCCCACGCCCCCGGGCCCGATCCCCAGCCCTCCGCCCGGTCCTCCGCCTCCGGAGCCCCCGCCGTCCCCGATCCCGCCGGGCCCGGAGCCGTTCCCGAACCCGGAGCCGGGACCACCCCTGACGCGACACACGACCTGACCCGGGACCTGACCCGGCTGCGGTACGGGCCCCCTGACCCGACACCCGACCTGACCCCGGGACCTGACCCGGCTGCGGTACGGGCCCCCTGACCCGACACCCGACCTGACCCCGGGACCCGGCCTGGTTGCGGGACCTGCCCGCAGGATCCGGGCTGCCCGCAGGATCCGGGCTGCCCCCAGGATCCGGGCTGCCCCGAGGATCCGGGCTGCCCGCAGGATCCGGGCTGCCCCCAGGATCCGGGCTGCCCCGAGGATCCGGGCTGCCCGCAGGACCCGGGCTGCCCCCAGGACCCGGGCTGCCCCCTGGGTCCCGGCCTGCCCGCAGGCCCCGGCCTGACCCCTGGGCTCCTACCTGACCCCGGAGCGCGACTTGACTGTGGGACCTGACCGACTCCGGGACCCGACCTGCCCACCCACCCGGGACCGACCCGCCCCCGGCACCACGCAGGCGTACCGCGGGCACTCCTCGCCCCCGCCCGCGAACGAAGGAAGACGGTGGGCGGCTCTCCAGCCGCCCACCGTCTTCCGTCTGCTACGCAGCCACCCCCGGCCGAGGCGGCCGGGGAAGCGGAACCCCTACGCCGTCACCTCCGACCGGTCCCCGCCCCACAGCGTGTGGAAGGAGCCGTCCCGGTCCACCCGCCGGTACGTGTGCGCACCGAAGAAGTCCCGCTGCCCCTGGGTGAGCGCGGCGGGCAGCCGCTCGGCACGCAGGGCGTCGTAGTACGCGAGGGCGGCCGAGAATCCGGGGGCCGGCACGCCCTGCCGGGTCGCCGCGACCAGGACCTCGCGCCAGTCGTCCTGGGCCGCCGCGATCTCCTGGGCGAAGGTGTCGTCGGAGAGCAGGCTCGGCAGATCCGGGCGGACGTCGTAAGCAGCGCGGATCCGGTCCAGGAAGGCCGCGCGGATGATGCAGCCGCCACGCCAGATGGCGGAGACCGCGCCGAGGTCGATGTCCCAGCCGTACTCCTCGCTGCCGGCGGCGATCTCGTGGAAGCCCTGGGTGTAGGACACGATCTTCGAGGCGTACAGCGCCTGTTCCACCCGGTCGGCGAAGGCGCCCGCCTCCGACTCGCTCAGCGGGGACGCCTTCGGGCCCGCCAGTCCGCGCGAGGCCTCCCGCAGGTCCGCGTGGCCCGACAGGGACCGGGCGAAGACCGCCTCCGCGATGCCCGAGACCGGCACGCCCAGGTCGAGGGCGATCTGGACCGTCCAGCGGCCGGTGCCCTTCTGCTCGGCCTGGTCCACCACCACGTCCACGAACGGCTTGCCGGTCGCCGCGTCCACGTGGGACAGGACCTCCGCCGTGATCTCGATCAGGTACGAGTCGAGCCGGCCCGTGTTCCAGGTGCGGAAGATCTCCGCGATCTGGGCGGGGGAGTACCCGGCCACGTCACGCAGCAGCTGGTACGCCTCGCCGATCAGCTGCATGTCGGCGTACTCGATGCCGTTGTGCACCATCTTCACGAAGTGCCCGGCGCCGTCGGGGCCGACGTGCGTCACGCACGGAGCGCCGTCCTTCGCCTTCGCGGAGATCTTCTCCAGCATCGGACCGAGCGACTGGTACGACTCCTTCGAGCCGCCCGGCATGATGCTCGGTCCGTGCAGCGCGCCCTCCTCGCCGCCGGAGATCCCGGCGCCCACGAAGTGGATGCCCTGCTCGCGCAGCTCGCGCTCCCGGCGCCGGGTGTCCGCGAAGTGCGCGTTGCCGCCGTCGATGATCATGTCGCCGGGCTCCAGCAGCGGGGCGAACTCCTGGATCACCGCGTCGGTCGGTTCGCCGGCCTTCACCATGATGACCAGGCGGCGCGGCCGCTCCAGGGCCGCCACGAACTCCTTCGCGGTCTCGGCCGCGACGAAGTCCCCCTCGTGCCCGAACTCCTCGACCAGGGCGTGCGTCCGGGCCACCGTCCGGTTGTGCAGTGCGACCGCGTAGCCGTTGCGCGCGAAATTGCGGGCGAGGTTGCGGCCCATGACCGCGAGTCCAGTGACGCCGATCTGGGCTGTAGTGCTCATACCGCCTGCTCCTCGAAAATCCGGTGAATCATCAAGTGGAACGCTGGGGCCCGCCGCGGTGCCGTCGGCCGGTGCGCCGCCGGTGCCGCTGACGGCCGGTCCGCCGCCGGTTTTGCCGTCGGTCTCGTCGCCGGCCCGCCGTCCGTCGCGCCGTCGTGCCCGCCAGTATCGCCGTTCATACCCTTTCGACCATCCTGACGTGCCGGTACGGCGGGCGCACATCCGGAACCGGCACCCTTCCATACGCGCGGCGGGGGCCCAGTGGCTCAGCGCACGGCCCGCGGATCCGGCCAATCAGGGGGCGTAACCGGCCAGTTGGGGTGACGAAGCGGCCGATAGCCGTCTTGTCACGGCCTGTTCGCGGCGGTTACTTTCGCCCCTCCTGACGCATGTCGAGGGGGCTTGAGATGGCCGTACGCGGCCGGCACCGCCGGTATCAGCCGAACAGGATCAACCGCGCCTCGCTCACCGTCACGGCGGGCGGCGCCGGGATGGCCATTCCGCTCATCGGCGCCGGAGCCGCGCACGCCGCCGACGCCTCCACCTGGAACAAGGTGGCCGCCTGCGAGTCGAGCGGCAACTGGCACATCAACACGGGCAACGGCTACTACGGCGGGCTCCAGTTCACCCGATCCACCTGGGAGGCGTACGGCGGGACGCGGTACGCGCCCCGCGCGGACCTGGCCACCCGGGACCAGCAGATCGCCGTCGCGGAGAAGGTGCTCGACGGGCAGGGACCCGGTGCCTGGCCGGTGTGCTCGACGCGGGCCGGTCTCGCCCGGGGCGGCGGCGCCCCCGACGTCCACCCGGACACGGCCGGACAGCGGACCGTGGGCGGTGCCAAGAGCTCCGCCCGCGAGGTCGACGTACGGCCGCAGACCGCGCCGCAGGCGCGGGCCGGCAGCGCCGAGATGTACAAGGTGGTCCGCGGCGACACCCTCTCCGGCATCGCCGAGGAGCGTCATGTCTCCGGCGGCTGGCGGCAGTTGTACGCCGCCAACCGTACGACCGTGGGCACCGACCCGAACCTGATCGTGCCGGGCCAGCGGCTCGCCGTGCCCAAGTCGCGTACGACGGCCGAGCCGCACCGCAGGACGTCCACCGCCACGCGCCCCGCCAGGGAGGCCAAGCCCGCCGCCGGCACCGCCAAGTCCCGGCCCCACGCCACCCCGCAGACCCTCGTCGCTCCCGTCGGCGGCAGCGTCGGCACGCCCTACCACGCGAACGGCGCCCACTGGTCGAAGGGCTACCACACCGGCGTCGACTTCGAGGTGCCCACCGGCACCTCGGTGAAGGCGGCCGCGGCCGGCCGGGTGGTCAGCGCGGGCTGGGGCGGCGCCTACGGCTACCAGGTGGTCATCGGGCACGCCGACGGCCACTACACGCAGTACGGCCACCTGTCGGCGATATCCGTGCGGGCCGGGCAGACGGTCGCCGCCGGGCGCGGCATCGGCCGCTCGGGGGCCACGGGCAACGTCACCGGACCGCATCTGCACTTCGAGGTGCGCACGGGGCCCGGCTTCGGCACCGACGTCGACCCGCTCGCCTACCTGAGGGCCCGCGGCGTCAGGATCTGACCCGCCGCAACGGGATCGGAACCCGGGCCCGGAGTCGGACTCGGACCCGTACCAGTACGCGGCCCCGCACTTGGACCCGTCCCGGACCCGGCCCTGTACCCGTACTCGGCCCCGTACACGTGTCCGGCCGCCGGAGGTCAGGATCCGACGCGGGACTCGTGTCGGCCGGGCGCGGGCGCCGGTACGCAGGGGCTCGCGTGGAACTGTCCGCCGTAGCACGGGGCCCCGTAGAACAGGCCGAGGACGAGCGGTGGTTCGTCCTGCGCGGGGTCCCCCTCCCGCGCCGCCGGTGCGACCGGGACGACGACCGCTTCCACCCTCACGCCCCGACCGGAGGCCCCGGACGCCTCGGCGAACAGCGCCGCCTCTGCGGACAGCACCGCCTCTGCGGGGGACGGCACCTCGACGGACGGCGCCACCCCGGCGGGCGACGCCTCCCCGTCCGGGCCCGGCCCGCTCACCACGACCGGAGCCGTACGCCCGATGCGCTCGGTCGTCAGCAGGATCAGCCCGCCCGCGGCCACCACACCGCAGCCGAGGGCGAGCGCGGTGCCCGTCGTGCCGTAGCGGAAGCTCTCGCCGAAGAGCGTGAGCCCGACCGCGGCCGCCATCACCGGGTTCACCACCGTCAGCGTGGCCAGCGGCGCCGCGAGGCCACCGCCCCGGTACGACGCCTGCGACAGCAGGATCCCGGCCGTGGCCAGGACGCCTATCGCGGCCAGGGACGGCAGTTCCGACGTCGCGATCCCGTCGGTGAAGTCGACCGTGACGGTCTTGGTGAACACCGAGGACATGCCGAAGGCTATGCCGGAGCCGGTGGCGAGCAGCACGCTGCGCACCGCCGGATGCCGGTGCGCCGCCCGGCCCGCGACCGTGAGCGCCGCGACCACAGCGGCGGTCACCACGGCCAGGCCCCCGCGCTGCGCGGTGCTCAGCGACTGGGCCTGGGAGGCGCCCACCAGGGACAGCAGACCCGCGAGCCCCACCGTCGCCATGATCGCGCCACGCCAGGCGGCGGCGCCGGCCCGCCGGCCGACGAACAGCGCCGCCATCGGCAGCGCGAACACGATGGTCAGGGCGCCCAGCGGCTGCACCAGGCTGAGCGGGCCGCAGGCCAGGGCCACCACGTGCAGCAGTCCGCCGAGACCGTTCAGCACCAGCGCCGCCCACCAGGCGGGCCGGCGCAGCGGCGCGTACCGCTCGCCGGGGGAGGACACCGCGACCTGCTCCTGGACGATCGCACCGCCGGCGTAGGCCACGGCGGACACGAAGGACAGCAGCACGGACAGCGCGAGGGCGCTCATGAGCTGCACCTCCGCGTGGGGCTGGGGCGGCGACCCCGGCGCGACGAACGGTCGGCTTCCATGGTTGACCACCCTGCCGTGCCGATCGCCTCCCGTCGTCGTCCCTGAGCAGTCAATAGGTCCTACTGCCGATGGAGTACGCCCCGCCCGCCGTCCTCCCCTGGGTGGGCGACACGGGACGCGGAGCGCCTGCCGGAACCCCTTGCGCACCGCTCGACGGGCCTTGGTACTACTGCTTCCCGTGAACCTCGCCCCCGACCTCTCCGCACTGAACGACCTCGGCGGCTTCTTCGTCCTGCGGACCGGCGTCCCGCCGCACCGCCCACTGCCCTCCCTCGCCCAGGCCTACGCCACCCCCGTCAGCGATCCCACGACCGTCTCCACCACCCACCCGGCGGCCGACCCGGCGACCGACCCCGTCGGGCATCCCCTGGCCGTACGGGTCCGCCGGGTCGCCGACGGCATCGGCACCCCCGAAGCCCGGGTCGCCGCCTCGGTCGCGCACCAGGCGCTCGCCGCCCGGCTGTGGTCGACCGCGCTCGGCTGCGCCGTGCTGTACGGGCGGCTCCCCGACCTGGACGCCCGCCTGATCCGCTGGGACCCCGCCGGCAGCGCCCCGGACGACCTGTGGCTCACCGAGGTGCGCGCCCGCCCGGCGGACCCGGACGCGGTCGCGGACGCCGTCCTGCACGGGCACCTCGAACCCCTGGCGGCCGCCCTGCGCGCCCGGTACCGACTCGCACCCGGGCTGCTGCGGGGCAACGCGGCCTCCGCGCTGGCGGCCGCGGCACGCCTGCTGGAGAGTTGGGCGCGCGACAGCGGCCGTACCGCGGCAGGCCACCACGCCCGGGAACTGGCCGCACGCCTCCTCGCCCACCCCCTCCTCCACGGGGCCGGCACGGGCACCGGCACCGGCTTCCGGCGGCGCAGTTGCTGCCTCTACTACCGCGTCCCCGGCGGCGGCCTCTGCGGGGATTGCTGCTTCACCCGGGTGCCGGGCTCTTCCCCACGGGCCGCATCTGAGTGACCATGAAGGCGACCGGCCGCTTCGGACCAGGGGGTTGCGGGTGCGCGTGGGACTGCTGACCCGGGAGTACCCGCCGGACGTCTACGGCGGTGCGGGCGTCCACGTCGAGTTCCTCGCGCGGGAGCTCGCGCCGCTGGTGGACCTGGAAGTGCACTGCTGGGGCGAGGGCCGAGCCGACGGCGTCGTACGCCACCGTCCCTGGACCGCGCTGGACGGCGCCAACGACGCGCTGCGCACCTTCTCCGTCGACCTCGCCATGGCCGCCGCGCTCCAGGGCCGCGAACTCGTCCACTCCCACACCTGGTACGCCAACCTCGCCGGTCACCTCGGCAAACTGCTGTACGGCGTGCCGCACGTGATGACCGCGCACTCCCTGGAGCCCCTGCGCCCCTGGAAGGCCGAACAGCTCGGCGGCGGCTACGCCCTGTCCGGCTGGGCCGAGCGCACCGCGATCGAGTCCGCCGACGCGGTCGTCGCCGTCTCCGGCGCCATGCGCGAGGACATCCTCGGCTGCTACCCAGCGCTCGACCCGGCCCGGGTGCACGTCATCCACAACGGCATCGACACCACCCTCTACCGGCCGGACCACGACACGGACGCCCTCGAACGCGTCGGCCTCGACCCGGACCGCCCGTACGTGCTGTTCGTCGGCCGCATCACCCGGCAGAAGGGCGTGCCCCATCTGCTGCGGGCGGTACGGGACATCGACCCGGCCGCGCAGGTGGTGCTGTGCGCTGGGGCGCCGGACACACCGGAGATCGACCGTGAGTTCCGGGACCTTTACCAGGAGCTGAGCCGGACCCGCGACGGCGTGCACTGGATTCCGCGGATGCTGCCGCGCCCGGACGTGATCCAGCTCCTCACCCACGCCGCCGTCTTCGTCTGCCCCTCGGTCTACGAGCCGCTGGGCATCGTCAACCTGGAGGCGATGGCGTGCGGCACCCCCGTCGTGGCCTCCCGGGTCGGCGGGATCCCCGAGGTGGTCGACGACGGCCGGACGGGGGTACTCGTGCCGGTGGACGACGATTTCGAGACCGGGCTCGCCCGCGCCCTCGACACGGTGCTCGCGGACCGGGACGGCGCCCGCCGCATGGGTGAGGCCGGAAGACGGCGCGCGGTGGAGGAGTTCGGCTGGGACGCGGTCGCCCGGCGCACCGTGCGGCTCTACGAGGAGATCCTCGGACAGGCTTAGGGCTCTATCCCTCCTGCTCAGGTGCAGGAGGGGACGCAACCGGGTGAGGGGAGCGGCCATGCGTCGTGGTGGACCTTCGGTCCTCGGGATCGTCCTCGCGGGCGGAGAGGGCAAACGGCTGATGCCGCTGACCGCGGACCGCGCCAAACCCGCGGTCACGTTCGGCGGCACCTACCGGCTCGTCGACTTCGTCCTGTCCAACCTCGTCAACGGCGACATCCTGCGCATCTGCGTGCTGACCCAGTACAAGTCGCATTCGCTGGACCGGCACATCACCACCACCTGGCGGATGTCCAGCCTGCTCGGCAACTACATCACACCGGTCCCCGCCCAGCAGCGGCTCGGGCCGCGCTGGTACCTGGGCAGCGCCGACGCGATCCTTCAGTCGCTCAACCTGATCCACGACGAACAGCCCGAGTACGTAGCGGTGTTCGGTGCCGACCACGTCTACCGCATGGACCCGCGGCAGATGCTCAAGGAGCACATCGAGGGCGGCGCGGGCGTGACGGTCGCGGGCATCCGGGTGCCGCGCGCGGAGTCGTCGTCGTTCGGGGTGATCACCCCCGGTTCGGACGGGCAGACCGTGCAGCGCTTCCTGGAGAAGCCCGCCGACCCGCCGGGGCTGCCCGACGACCCGGAGTGCGTCTTCGCCTCGATGGGCAACTACGTCTTCTCCACCAAGGTGCTGATCGAGGCACTCCAGCGGGACGCGGAGGACGACCGGTCGGTGCACGACATGGGCGGCTCGATCCTGCCCCAGCTCACCGACCGCGGCGAGGCGCAGTTGTACGACTTCGGCTCCAACCACGTGCCCGGCGAGACCAGCCGCGACCAGGGCTACTGGCGGGACGTCGGCACGCTCGACGCGTACTACGACGCCCACATGGACCTGATCGCCGAGCGCCCGGCGTTCAACCTCTACAACCGCGACTGGCCGATCTACACCCACTCGGGGCAGCTCTCGCCGGCCCGGTTCAACGCGGGCGGGATCGCGGGCGAGTCGATCATCAGCGCCGGCTGCCTGATCCGGGGGCAGGTCACCCGCTCCGTGCTGTCGCCGGGGGTCCGGGTCGACCCGGGCGCGGTCGTCCAGGGCTCGGTGCTGCACGACAACGTCCGGGTGGGCCGGGGCGCCATCGTGCGCGGCGCGGTCCTGGACAAGAACGTCGAGGTGCCGCCCGGCGCGACGATCGGCGTCAACCCCGAGCGGGACGCCGAGCTGTACACCGTCTCCCAGGGCGGGGTGATCGCCCTCGGCAAGGGACAGCTGGTCC
Source organism: Streptomyces sp. NPDC001204 (assembly GCF_053598035.1). Taxonomy (NCBI): domain Bacteria; kingdom Bacillati; phylum Actinomycetota; class Actinomycetes; order Kitasatosporales; family Streptomycetaceae; genus Streptomyces; species Streptomyces sp. NPDC001204. Next base: position 211,365 of record NZ_JBSFJL010000004.1, read on the forward strand.
CGTAGCCCGACGCGGCGCGTCCGAGGGCCGCGCGGGGGGCGCCGATCCGCGACGCGTCGCGCGCGACATACGCCGGTTGCCGGGCTGACCGGCCCCCAGACCTGATCATGCAGGCAGTGACGTCTCCTTCGGAGGTCTTCCTGCATGAGATGGACCCGGCGCCTGCGCCTGTGCGCGGCGGTGGCGGTGCCAGCGTTCGCGCTGACCGCCGCTCCCGTCGCCGCACCGGCCGCCGAAGCGCGCGACGACCGGCTCACCGATCTGGTCGACCCGTTCATCGGCACCGCGAACGAGGGCAACACCTTCCCCGGCGCGGCCGTGCCCTTCGGCATGGTGCAGCTCTCGCCGGACACCGGCCACAGCACCGGTTACGACCACGGCCAGGACCGTGTCCGCGGCTTCTCCCTGGTCCACCTCTCCGGCGTCGGCTGCCGCATCGGTGGCGACCTGCCGGTGCTGCCGACCACCGGTGACGTCACTCGAACGGACTACGCGAAGTACGCGGCCGTCTTCAACCACGACACCGAGCGGGCGAGCCCCGGCTACTACCGCGTCGGCCTGGCCCCGGGTACCGGCGGTGCCGGCGGTATCGGCGCCGAACTGACGGCGAGCGCGCGTACCGGGGTGCAGCGCTACACCTTCCCGGCCACCGGCAAGGCCAACATCCTGCTCAACGCGGCCCAGGCGCTGCACAAGCCGGTCGCCGCGAAGGTGGAGATCCTGGACGACCGCACCGTGCGGACCGCGATCACGGGCCGCGGCTTCTGCCGGGACACCCGGCCCTACACGGTCTACACCGTCACCCGCTTCGACCGGCCTTTCACGGCGTACGGCACCTGGGACGGCACCAGGGTCACGGCGGGGTCCAGAACCGGACACGGCGGCGCCTACGTCCGCTTCGACACCACCGAGGACCGCACGGTGGAGGCGACGACCGCGCTGTCCTACGTCGACGCGGCAGGCGCGGCGCGCAACCTGGCCGCGGAGGGCGGGCGTTCCTTCGACGCGGTGCGTGACGCGGCCCGGCGGTCCTGGGAGAGGCGGCTGGGCGACGTACGCGTCCGGGGCGGCGGCGCCGTCCTGCGCCGCACGTTCTACTCGGCGCTGTACCACTCGTTCCTGGCGCCGAACACCGGCAGCGACGCCGACGGCCGCTACACCGGCTGGGACGGGCGGATCCACCGCGCGCGGGGTTTCACCTACTACCAGAACTGGTCGCTGTGGGACACCTACCGCACCCAGGCCCCGTTGCTGGCCCTGCTCGCGCCGCGCGAGTCCCGGGACATGGCGATCTCGGTGATCAGGGTCGCCGAGGAGAGCGGCTGGCTGCCCAAGTGGGGCTACGGCACCGTCGAGACGAACGTCATGACCGGCGACCCGGTCACCCCGTTCCTGACCAACGCCTACCAGCAGGGTCTGCTGAAGGGGTACGAGGAGCGGGCCTACCGGGCGCTGAGGCGGAACGCCGACGGGGTGCCGCCCGCCGGCTCCCCGGCCGTGGGCCGCGACGCCAACCCGGACTACCTCGCCCGCGGCTACGTCCCGTACCGCAAGGGCCACGAGCCCGCGAAGCCCGGTCACTCCGACTACGCGTTCGGCGCGTCGGCGACCCTGGAGTACGCCCTGTCGGACGCGATGCTCGCGCAGATGGCCCGCGCCCTCGGCCACCACGGGGACGCCGCGCGGTACGCCGCCCGCTCCCGCGCCTACCGCGAGCTGTTCGACCCCGCCACCGGCTTCTTCCGTGCCCGCGACGTCTCCGGCGCCTTCACCGGACCGGCGGACCCGGCCCGCGGCGTCGGCTTCCACGAGGGCACGCCCTGGCAGTACCAGTGGCTGGTGCCGCAGGACCTGCCCGGCCTGGTGCGCCTGCTCGGCGGCCGGCGCGCCGCCAACGAACGGCTCGACGCGTTCTTCGCCTACGCCGGCCTGCTGAGGGACCCCGAGCGCACCGTCCGCGAGACCTGGGTCAGCGGGCCGTACGCCTACTACGACGCGGACAAGTACAACCCGATGAACGAGCCGGACCTCGCCGCGCCGTACACCTACCTGTCGACGGGGCAGCCGTGGAAGACCACCGACGTGGTGCACGCCGCGCTGACCCTGTTCACCGACGAGCCGGCCGGGCTGAGCGGGAACGACGACCTGGGCACCATGTCCGCCTGGAACGTGCTGGCCTCCCTCGGCCTGTTCCCCGTCCAGCCCGGCTATCCCGCCTGGGGCCTGTCCACGCCCGTCTTCGAACGCGTCGACCTGCGACTGGACCGCGGCTACTACCCGCGCGGCGGCCTCACCATCACGGCGCCGGGCACCTCGCGGGAGGACCGGTACATCCAGTCGGTCCGGGCCGGTGGGGTGCCGCACGACCGGACGTATCTGACCACCCGCGCCCTGCGGTCGCTCGGCACCCTGAGCTACACCGTGGGACCGCGGCCCTCGGCGTGGGGCACATCCGCGCGGGCCGCACCACCCGCCCTGCGATGACACCCGCGGCAGGCCCGAAGTGACCTCGAAGGCCACATGTGTCCCACCCCTTTCTCCCGGGGTCCGACTTAATCTGTTGTTAACTGAGAGTAGCTTGATCGTACTTGACTGTAATCAGTCGAGGGCGGTTGACTGCCTACACACCCACCGCCGATGCGAGGCAAGCCATTGACTCCCGACCTGCTCGCCCCCCTCGACCTGGCGTTCTGGAACATCGAGTCCGCCGACCACCCCATGCACCTCGGCGCCCTCGGGGTCTTCTCCGCCCACTCGCCGACCGCCGGCGCCCACGCGGCCGACCTGCTGGCCGCCCGCGCGGCCGCCGTGCCCGGCCTGCGCATGCGGATCCGGGACGTGTGGCGGCCGCTCGACCTGCGCCGGCCCCTCGCCCAGGCGCTGCGTCCGCCGCTCGGCTTCGGCGGCGCCGCCCGCGAACCCGACCCCGGCTTCGACCCGCTCAACCACGTCCGGCTGCACGCCCCGGCCACGGACTTCCACGCCGAGGCGGGCCGGCTCATGCAGCGCCCGCTGGAGCGCAACCGCCCGCCCTGGGAGGCGCACGTACTGCCGGGCGAGGACGGCGTCTCCTTCGCCGTGCTGTTCAAGTTCCACCACGCCCTCGCCGACGGCCTGCGCGCATTGACCCTCGCCGCGGCCGTTCTGGACCCCATGGACATGCCCACCCCGCGGCCCCGTCCGGCCGCGCCCGCACGCGGTTCGCTGCCCGACGTCCGCAAGCTGCCCGAGGCGCTGCGCGGCGCCCTGTCCGACGTGGGCCGCGCCCTGGACATCGGCGCCTCCGTCGCCCTCTCGTCGCTCGCCACCCGGTCCACCCCGGCGCTCACCGCCGAGCCCACCGGAACCCGCCGCACCGCCGGCGCGGTCGTCGACATCGACGACGTGCACCTGGTCCGCAAGGCCGTCGGCGGCACCGTCAACGACGTGCTGATCGCGGTCGTCGCCGGCGCCCTGCGGCGCTGGCTCGACGAGCGCGGCGAGGGCACCGAGGGGATCGCGCCCCGCGCCCTGATCCCGGTCTCCAGGCGCCGCCCGCGCACCGCCCACCCGCAGGGAAACCGGCTCTCCGGCTACCTGATGGAACTCCCCGTCGGTGACCCGGACCCGCTGCGCCGGCTCGACGCCGTGCGCTCCGCCATGGACCGCAACAAGGACGCCGGGCCCAACCGGGGCGCGGGCGCGGTCGCGCTGCTCGCCGACCACGTGCCCGCCCTCGGCCACCGGCTCGGCGGACCACTGGTCGCCCAGGCCGCCCGGCTGTGGTTCGACATCCTGGTCACCAGCGTGCCGCTGCCCGGCATCGGCCTGAAACTCGGCGGCCACCCGCTGACCGAGGTCTACCCCTTCGCGCCGCTGGCCCGCGGCCAGTCCCTGGCCGTCGCGATCTCCACCTACCGCGGCCAGGTCCACTACGGGCTCGTCGCCGACGCGCAGGCCGTGCCCGACCTGAACCGGCTCGCCCGCGCCGTGGCCGAGGAGGTGGAGACCCTGATCACGGTCTGCGGATCCTGATCACCGCGGTTTGGCCTACGGGCCCGGCGCTGCCGTAAAATCCCCGGTTCGAAAGCGGACGCGAGTCGGAGCGCCGCACGGGTGATCAGGGAACGGCAGCGCGATGACGGTGACAGACGAGGGCTCGACGGCCATGGACGAAGTGGTGTACGGGCCCGGTATCGACCCCGAACGCCTCGCCGTGTGCCTCGCCGTGCTCAAGGAGCTCGACGGGATCGACGTGGACCACCCGGACGCCGTCGCCGTGCGCCGGGCCACCTCGCACATCTACCGCACGGTCAAGCAGCGCCGCCGCCAGGAGCGCCGGGCCGCCAAGACCGCGAACGACAAGGCGGTCACGGAGGCCACGGCCACCGGCTCCGCGCAGCGGATCGACGACGAGACGGAGGGCATCCTGCCCTCGTCCGTGACGCGGGAGGGGCAGATCGCGGGCATACTCCAGCGCCCGCGCTCCTGCTACGTCTGCAAGTCCCGCTACGTCGAGGTCGACTACTTCTACCACCAGCTCTGTCCGCGGTGCGCCGCCGAGAACCGCGCCCGCCGGGACGCCCGCGCCGACCTCACGGGCAAGCGCGCCCTGCTCACCGGCGGCCGTGCCAAGATCGGCATGTACATCGGGCTGCGGCTGCTGCGCGACGGCGCGCACACCACGATCACGACCCGCTTCCCCAATGACGCCATCCGCCGCTTCAAGGCCCAGCCCGACAGCGACGAGTGGATCCACCGGCTGAAGATCGTCGGCATCGACCTGCGCGACCCGGCCCAGGTGGTGGCCCTGGCCGACTCGGTCGCCGCCGAGGGGCCCCTGGACATCCTGATCAACAACGCCGCCCAGACCGTACGGCGCTCCGCGCAGGCCTACAGCGAGCTGGTCGCCGCCGAGTCGGCCCCGATGCCGGCCGGTGAGCTGCCCGCGGCCGAGGTGATCGGCACGTTCGGCTCCGGGGCGGTCGCGGAGCTGCCGGTGGCGGGCGGCGGCGCGCTCACGGCCCAGGACGTCACCGACCTGGCGCTGGTCTCCGGCTCGGCGTCCCTGGAGCGGATCGCCGCCGGCACGGCCATCGACGCCGGCGGGCTGGTGCCCGACCTGCACCACACCAACAGCTGGATCCAGGCGGTGGAGGACGTCACGCCGGTGGAGCTGCTGGAGGTCCAGCTCTGCAACTCGACTGCGCCCTTCATCCTGATCAGCCGGCTGCGTCCGGCGATGGCGGCCGCCGCGGCCCGCCGCGCCTACATCGTGAACGTCTCCGCCATGGAGGGCGTGTTCAACCGCGGCTACAAGGGCGCCGGCCACCCGCACACCAACATGGCCAAGGCCGCCCTGAACATGCTCACGCGCACCAGCGCCGAGGAGATGTTCCAGAAGGACCGCATCCTGATGACGGCCGTCGACACCGGCTGGATCACCGACGAGCGCCCGCACCCCGACAAGGTGCGCCTCGCCGAGGCCGGCTTCCACGCCCCGCTCGACCTGGTGGACGGCGCCGCCCGCGTCTACGACCCGATCGTCCGCGGCGAGGCGGGCGAGGACCTGTACGGCGTCTTCCTCAAGGACTACGCGCCGGGGAAGTGGTGAACCGCCGGCCGGGGCGGCCCTCCGGCCGCCCGGCCCGGCCCCAACCGACGCCGTGTCAGTCCACGGTCCGCAGCCGGTAGTTGCCCGCCGCGAGGAGCTCCAGGACCGTGCGCCAGTCCTCCAGGACGCCGGCGTCGAAGCCGGTGGTGCGGGCCTCCTCGGCCGCCTGGCGCAACGACAGCGCGTCCTCGTCGGACTCGTCGGGCAGACGGCCGCCGGCGGCCGCCGCGTGCCGCCGTACGAGGCGGGAGACGCGCTCGCCGAGCAACCCGTGCACCGCGTCCGCCGCGGGGTCGGACGCACCGGTTCCGCCGCCCGGCCGCAACAGCCGGCCGACGCCGTGGACCAGGCCCGCCACCTGGAGCTCCTTGTCGGCCGGATGGTGCCGGCGCAGCAGGGCGGCGGTGCGCAGGGCGTGGGCGCGGGCGTCGGGCGGGCAGGCGTACAGCAGGTCCATGAGCTCCTCGGCGCTGCGCAGCTCCATGCGTCGGTCCTCCCGCGAGAAAGCCGTCGTGGTGGGTCAGCAGATCATGGCGAGCTTGCGGCGCGGCCAACGGAACCTGAACTGTCCCACGGGTGTGCCGGGTAGCTCTCAGGGATGAATCCCGCCCGGCACATGATGCGACAAATCACCCCGTAAATGGTCCAATCAACACGCGCGACGTCAGATAGTTACCTGCTCTTTGCAGCCCCATCGAGCAGGGGTCCGCTCATTTGGTTAATCTGGGGTGGACGGACAGCGACTAGGGGTTCCATCCACACCCATGGTCCGTCCCGGGGCAAGCCGGTGCACCACGGCCTGCTCGCACCTCAGTTGCCGACGCCACCGCGTCCGAGATGCCAGAGAACCAGACCCGAGCGGGCTTCGGGCGGCGCGGTGCGACCCGGCCGCATGCCCCGAGGGTGACCGACACATAAGGAGTGCGCGGTGACACCGGAGAAGACGAATCGCGAGCAGCGCCCCAACGAACGCACGGAGCGCGCGGGCCGAAGGCCCGCGGAACTGGGCAGCCTCGACGTGTGGGCCCGCTCCGCCCCGATCCGCCTGGCGGGCTACGAGGACGACCTGGCCGAGCCGCACATCCTGCCCAGCGTGGACTGACCGCCAGAACCCGTCGCGATCGCCGACCGCATGGGCGTGCCACACTCACGCCCATGCTGATCAGAGAAGCCGCGGCCGAGGACTGGCCGCGGATCTGGCCCTTCTGGCACCGGATCGTCGCCGCCGCCGAGACCTACGCCTGGGACCCGGACACCTCCGAGGAGGATGCCCGGGCCCTGTGGATGAGCCCCGCCAAACGCGTGTACGTCGCCGAGGACGACACCGGGGCGGTCGTCGGCTCCGCCTATGTCACCCCCAACTACGGCGGTCCCGCGGCACGTGTCGCCAACGCGGGCTTCATGGTCGACCCCGACCAGGCCGGGCGCGGCTTCGGCCGTGCCCTGGCCGAACACGTCCTCGAGTCCGCGACGGCCGCCGGCTACCGGGCGATGGTCTTCAACGCCGTCGTGGAGAGCAACCCCGCCGTCGGGCTGTGGACCTCGCTCGGCTTCCGGATCCTCGGCACGGTGCCGGAGGCGTTCGAGCACCCCCGGCACGGCCTGGTGGGCCTGCACATCATGTACCGGGCCCTCTAGAACATGTACCGGGCCCTCCGGAGCGGGCCCGCGAGCCCGGGGCGGCCCTACGCGTCCGGCAGCAGGTCCGCCGTCCGGGGCCACGGGCGCAGCCGCTCGATCTGCTCCGCCAGGTCCAGCAGGTCCGCCTCCGAGCCCGGACGGCCCACCAGCTGAACGGCGCACGGGGCGCCCGAGGGCAGCGTGCCGAACGGCACCGCCATCGCGGGCCATCCGGTCAGGTTCCAGGGCGGGGTCATCGGCGAGTAGGAGGTGTCGGCCAGCACGTTGCGCAGCCAGCCCCGCTCGTGCCAGGGCCCGGCCTGCGGGGAGCGGCGGGCCAGCGCGGGGGTGAGCAGCACGTCGTACTCGGCGAAGAACGGCTCCATCCGCCGCCGCAGCGCCTCCCGCCGCGTATCCGCGCGTACCCCGTTCAGGAACCGCCGCCCCACGGCCGCGTGCACCCGGGTGCGCCGCGTCAGCCGCCGCGGGTCCAGGCCCGCCGCGTCCACGGCCGTGCCCGCCGTCCAGTGCCGCAGGGCCGTCACGCCCAGCGACATCGGATACGGCGGCTCGGCCCGGCGCACCCGGTGACCGGCCCCGGCCAGCAACCGTGCCGCGTCCCGGGTGGCGACGGCGTAGGGCCTGCTCACGCCCACCCCGGTGAGCGGGCTGCGCACGGACACGGCGATCGTGCGCGGGGCCGCCTCCCGACCGCGTACGACCTCGGTGCCGGTCAGTACGGAGAGCATCAGCCGCGCGTCCTCTACGGTCGTGGCGAGCGGCCCGTTCTCGGCCATGCCGAACCAGTCGCCTTCGCCGATACCGGCGGGCACCACCCCGTGACCCGGCTTGATGGTGACCAGGCCGCAGTTGGCCGCCGGGATGCGCAGCGAGCCCATGCCGTCGTTGCCGAGGGCGACCGGGACCATGCCGGCGGCGACCGCCGCCGCGCTGCCGCCCGAGGAGCCGCCCGCGTTCCGGGTGGTGTCCCACGGGTTGCGGGTGGTGCCGTGAACGCCCTCCGTGGTGCCGAAGACGCACAGCTCGGGCACGTTCGTCACCCCGACGACCACCGCGCCCGCCGCCCGCAGCCGGGCCACCGCGACATGGTCGTCGACGGCCGGAGTGTCCGGGGTCGCGGCCGAACCCACGCGGCTGGACTCGCCCCGCACCGCCAGGTTGTCCTTGACGGCCACCGGCACACCCGCGAGCGGCAGCCCGGCCAGATCGCCGCGGGCCGCCACCTCGTCGGCCTCCTCGAGCGCGGCCCCGGCGCGGACGGCGCGGAAGGCGCCGACGCGGCCGTCGAGCCGCTCGATACGGGCGAGGTGCTCGGCCACCACCTCGCGGGGCGTGGCCCGCCTCTCGCGTACGGCGGCGGCGATCTCGGCGGCACTGCGGCCGGCCCAGTTGGTCACGGGCGCTCCTCGGATGGGGGACGGGCGGTTTCGTACTCGCGAGTACGCAGGGAGAACTGTGCCCGGCGACGGGTGCCGCGTCGAGAGGCGCCCGTCGCGGAAAGGCCGGCGCAGCGGCGTATGCGGCCCGTCCGAGTGGGTCTAAGGTCGAAGGCAGAGGACGCGTACGAGGGGAACCGGTCGGCGATGGCACAGGACGAGGCCGTGATCGGCTGCACGGGGGAGCTTCTCATCGGAACGCGCGGTTCCGCCGGTCCGGGCGAGATCCTGGTACGGGTCAGAGGCGGTTCCGAGACCTTCCTCGCCTGGTCGCAGGAACCGCTGCCGATCGGTGCGACGGTGCTCGTGGTCGAATCACGCGGATGCCGTGAGGTCGACGTCATCGCGTGGGGCGACCCCTTGGAGAGATTGCGGGACGATCCTGTAGAGCGTGGCTGATCCGGGCTGATCCGGACTAAGGAGAACAAGACCATGTTCGGTTACCGCGTTCCCGCCCCCGACGAGGCGATGCTGATCTCCGGAGGCAGGCGGGGACTGGGCGGCGCGCCGTTCCGGGTGGTGACGGGCCACGGCAAGTTCGTGCTCCCCGTCTTCCGCAAGGTCCGCTTCCTCACCCTGTCCATGTGCGAGTCCGAGGTCGTCGAGACCTGCGTCACCAGGCAGGGCATCGCGCTGCACGTGCGTGCCGTCATCGCCTTCAAGGTCGGCAACGACACCGAGAGCATCATCAACGCGGGCCAGCGGTTCCTCTCCGACCAGGACCAGATGTCGGTCCTGACCGGCCGGATCTTCGCCGGCCACCTGCGGGCCATCATCGGCTCGATGACGGTCGAGGAGATCGTCACCGAACGGCAGAAGCTCGCAGCCGAGGTGCTGGACACCTCGAAGACCGAGATGGCGAAGATCGGCCTGATCGTGGACTCGCTGCAGATCCAGTCGATCGACGACGGGGACACCGGCTACATCGACGCGATGTCCGCGCCGCACAAGGCGGCCATCCGGCGGCAGGCCCAGATCGCCCAGGCCCAGGCCAACCAGGCGGCCGCCCAGGCGGAGCAGGAGGCGGCGCGCCAGCAGGCCGAGTACGCCCGGCAGACCGCGGTGGTGAAGGCGGAGTACTCGGCCGAGGTGGACCGCGCCCAGGCGCGGGCGGCCCAGGCCGGCCCGCTGGCACAGGCACACGCCCGGCAGGAGGTGCTGGACGCCCAGACCGAACTCGCTCAGCGGCAGGCCAGGCTGCGCCAGCAGGAGCTGGTGGCCGAGATCGTGAAGCCCGCCGAGGCCGAGGCCGAACGCGTCAGGGTCCTCGCCGCCGCCGAGGCGCAGCGGATGAAGATCCAGGCCGAGGCCGCGGCGTCGTTCGACCGTGTCGCCCTGGACCGGATGCTCATCGACCAGCTGCCGCTGATCGTGAAGGAGGCGGCGGGCGGCCTGTCCGGGGCCAACGTCAACGTCCTGAACGGCGCCGACGGGCTCGGCGAGATCGCGGCCGGCCTGGTCGCCCAGGGTCTGACGATCCTGGACTCGGTCCGGCAGAACCTGAACGGCCACGGCGACCGGAACTCCGGCGGCGCCCGGCCCGAGGAGGGCGACGGCCGGCTCGCGCTGAGGGGTCCGAGCGCGCCGCGGCCGGACACCGGGGAAGCCGAGCCGCGCGAGGGCACGGCCGACGGGGAACGGCCGGACCCCCGAACCCGCTGATGCCCGCGCCGGGCCCGGACCGCCGCCCGCCCACTCCACGGAGCGTCCCGCATGCATGACGACCGCGGCCTGGCCGAGGCCCGCCTCCGGCGAGTGCTCGACGAACGCATCCGTCCCGCCGTGTATCCCGAGTCCGTCCCGCTGGAGGTGGCGGTGTGGCACGCGCCCGGCGAGCCCGTACCGGTCGCCGAGGGCCTGGCCGCCGAGCCCGAGCCGATCGAGGTGGGCAGCCGGTGGGGTGCGCCGTGGGGCACCAGCTGGTTCCGGGTGACCGGCACCGTGCCCGAGGCATGGGCCGGGAGAACCGTCGAAGCCCTGCTCGACCTCGGCTTCGACGAGAACATGCCCGGCTTCCAGTGCGAGGGCCTGGTCCTCCGGCCGGACGGCACCCCGGTGAAAGGGCTCAACCCGCGCAACCAGTGGGTCCGCGTCGGTGCCCCCGCCCTGGGCGGCGAGGAGGTGCGGCTGCACATCGAGGCCGCCTCCAACCCCGTCATCCCCGGTTTCCTGCCCACCCCGCTCGGGGACCGGGAGACGGCGGGCGACGAGCCGCAGTACACGCTCACACGCATGGACCTCGCCGTGTTCGACGAGAACGTGTGGCAGCTCGTCATCGACCTGGAGGTGCTGGGCGAGCTGATGGCCGAGCTGCCGGCGGACTCGCAGCGCCGCTGGGAGATCCTGCGCGCGGTGGACGGGGCGCTCGACGCGGTCGACCTCCAGGACGTGAACGGCACGGCGGAGCGGGCCCGCGCCCGGCTCACCGAGGTGCTGGCCGCGCCCGCCGCCGCCTCCGCGCACCGGATCAGCGCGGTCGGGCACGCCCACATCGACTCGGCGTGGCTGTGGCCGCTGCGCGAGACCGTGCGCAAGGTGGCCCGCACCGCGTCCAACATGACCGCGCTCCTTGAGGACGAGCCGGAGTTCGTCTTCGCCATGTCCCAGGCCCAGCAGTGGGCGTGGCTCAAGGAACATCGGCCCGAGGTGTGGGCGCGGGTGAAGAAGGCCGTCGCTGACGGGCGGTTCGTGCCGGCCGGGGGCATGTGGGTGGAGTCCGACACCAACATGCCCGGCTCGGAGGCGATGGCCCGGCAGTTCGTGCACGGCAAGCGGTTCTTCCTCGACGAGTTCGGCATCGAGAACGACGAGGCCTGGCTGCCCGACACGTTCGGCTTCGCCGCCGGACTGCCGCAGATCATCAGGGCGGCGGGCTCCACCCGGCTGCTCACGCAGAAGATCTCCTGGTCACGCACGAACGCCTTTCCGCACCACACGTTCTGGTGGGAGGGCATCGACGGCACACGGATCTTCACCCACTTCCCGCCCGTCGACACCTACAACTGCTCCATGTCGGGCGCCGAGATCGCCCACGCGGCACGCACCTTCAAGGACAAGGGCGCCGCCCGGCACTCCCTCGCCCCCACCGGCTGGGGCGACGGAGGCGGCGGCACCACCCGGGAGATGGTCGCCAAGGCGGCCCGGCTGCGCGACCTGGAGGGCTCCGCCCGGGTGGTGTGGGAGACACCGCGGGCCTTCTTCGACCGCGCCGAGGCCGAGTACCCGCAAGCCCCCGTCTGGGTCGGTGAGCTGTACCTGGAGCTGCACCGCGCCACCCTCACCAGCCAGGCCGGGACCAAGCAGGGCAACCGGCGCAGCGAACACCTGCTGCGGGAGGCCGAGCTGTGGGCGGCGACGGCGGCCGTACGCACGGGATTCGCCTACCCCTACGAGGAGTTGGACCGGATCTGGAAAACGGTGCTGCTGCACCAGTTCCACGACATCCTGCCCGGCTCCTCCATCGCCTGGGTGCACCGCGAGGCGCGAGCCACGTACGAGCGGATCGCCGGGGAGCTGAACCGGATCGTCGAGTCCGCGCAGCGCGCCCTGGCGGGTGAGGGCGTCACACCGCTCCTCTTCAACGCGGCCCCGCACCCACGGGCGGGCGTCCCGGCCGGCGGCGCCGCCACCCCGGCCACCGGGGGAAGCACGGAGCTGAGGCCCCGCGCGGGCGGCGGACACGTGCTGGACAACGGCCTGCTGCGGATCGGGATCGACGACCGGGGTCTGGTCGTCTCGGCGTACGACATCGAGGCCGGCCGGGAGACGATCGCTCCGGGCCGGGCCGCGAACCTCCTCCAACTGCACCCGGACCTCCCGAACATGTGGGACGCCTGGGACGTGGACGAGTTCTACCGCAACACGGTCACCGACCTCACCGACACCGAGTCCGTCACGGCCGGCGAGGACGGTGCCTCGGTACGGGTCGTACGGTCCTTCGAGGATTCCCGGGTCACCCAGGTGCTGTCGCTTCCGGCGGGGGAGCGGCGGCTGGTGCTGGACACCGAGGTCGACTGGTACGAGACGGAGAAGTTCCTCAAACTGGCCTTCCCGCTCGACGTGCACGCCGAACGGTACGCGTCGGAGACGCAGTTCGGGCACTTCTACCGGCCCACCCACACCAACACCTCCTGGGACGCGGCCAAGTTCGAGGCCTGCAACCACCGTTTCGTGCATGTGGCCGAGCCCGGCTGGGGCGTCGCCGTCGTCAACGACTCGACGTACGGCCACGATGTGACCCGCACGGTCCGCACCGACGGCGACCGGGGCACCACCACCACGGTCCGGATGTCCCTGCTGCGCGCTCCGCGCTTCCCCGACCCCGAGACCGACCAGGGCACGCACCGCTTCCGGCACGCCCTGGTGCCCGGCGCGGGCATCGGGGACGCGGTCCGCGAGGGCTGGCGGATCAACATGCCCGAGCGGCGGCTGACCGGCGGCGGGGAGGTGGCTCCGCTGGTGACGGTGGACGAGGACGCGGTGGTCGTGACGGCGGTGAAACTGGCCGACGACGGCAGCGGTGACGTGGTGGTCCGCTTCCACGAGGCCCACGGCGGCCGGGCGAGGGCGACCCTGACGGCCGGGTTCGAGCTCGCGGACGTGACGGTGACGGACCTGCTGGAGCGGCCCCTGCCCGAGACGGCCGAACCGGAGCGGGACGGCGGCCGGATCGCCCTGCGGCTGCGCCCGTTCGAGCTGATGACGCTGCGGCTTCGGCGCGCGTGAGGCCCTGAACCGGGGGGCGGCGCGGCGGGATCGTGCCGTGCCGCTCTTTCCCGGTGAGGTGCGCGGACACGATGATGTGGCGATGACACGAAGAGCGGTGCCCGACCACTCCTGGGCCGCCCAGCCGGATCCCCTGCTGGCCTTGGCCGAAAGGGAGTTGACGTTCTACAGCCGGTCCTGTGACCGAGCCAGGCGGCTGCACCGGGGCACGGAGCTGGGCGCCCTCGCCACCACCTCGGTGACGGTCGTCGCCGCCGGTCTGCACGCACCGGCCTGGCTGACCGCGGTGATCGCGGGCGGTGCCGTGTTCTTCACCGGCATGCGGCAGCTGTTCGACCCCGGCTCCCGCTGGGTGCTCACCGCGCGGGCACGCGAGACCCTGCGCAGAGCCGTCGACCGGTATCTGCTCCTGCCCGAACCGGAACGCGACGCCGCGGCCCGGCAGACCCTGCGGACAGTGATCGAGGAGGTCGGCGCCGATGAGCTGCGCGAATGGTCCGAGTCCCGGACCCGCAGTCCGGAACCGCCACTGCCGGCCCCCGGCCCCTGAGTACGACCGGAGTCCAGGCCCGACCTCGCGAGTTCCCCCGCCACCGACCGAAAGGCCATCCGTGTCCGCGACGCCCGCCCGCATCACCGCGGTCGACACCCACGACATCCGCTTCCCCGCCTCGTGCGAACTCGACGGCTCCGACGCGATGAACCCGGACCCCGACTGCTCGGCGGCCCACGTCGTACCGCGCACGGACGCCGACGACGGACCCGGAGGGCATGCCGCCGCCCCCGATCCGGCCGCCGAACGCGCCGCGCCGGAGGCCCGCCGGCCCACCGGACGCCTGGTCGCTGCGGCCGTCGCGTACTCGGCGAGCCCGCCGTCCGGTACCACCACCGGCACCGTCCTCGCCGTCGACGGCGGCATGCGGGGCCTGCGGCCGCGCCGGGAGGCCCGGTGAGGACGCTGGGCGGGAGCGGGGTCGAGGTCAGCGCCCTCGGCTTCGGTGCCGCCGCCATCGGCAACCTCTACACCGAGGTGGACGAGGAGCAGGCGCGGGCGGCCGTGGCCGCCGCCTGGGAGCAGGGCATCCGCTACTTCGACACCGCCCCGCACTACGGCCTCGGCCTGTCCGAACGCCGGCTCGGCGCGGCCCTGCGCGGCCTTCCCCGGTCGGCGTACACGATCTCCACGAAGGTCGGCCGCCTGCTCGAGCCCGCGGACCCGGGCGGGAGCGACCTCGCCCACGGTTTCGCCGTGCCCGCCACCCACCGCCGGGTGTGGGACTTCAGCGCCGACGGGGTACGGCGCGCTCTGGAGGCCAGCCTCGAACGGCTCGGCCTGGACCGCGTCGACGTCGTCTACCTGCACGACCCCGACGACCACGCCGAGCAGGCATTCCGCGAGGGCTACCCGGCGCTGGAGGAACTGCGTGCCCAGGGCGTGGTCGGGGCCATCGGGGCGGGCATGAACCAGTCGGAGATGCTGACCCGCTTCGTCCGCGACACGGACGTGGACGTGGTGCTGTGCGCCGGCCGGTACACCCTGCTCGACCAGCGCGCCCGGACGGAACTGCTGCCCGCGGCAGCCGAGCGGGGCGTGTCCGTCGTCATCGGCGGCGCCTTCAACTCCGGCCTGCTGGCGGACCCCAGGCCCGGAGCCACGTACAACTACGCCAGCGCATCACCGGAGTTGGTGGAGCGGGCCCAGCGTATGAAGGCGGTTGCCGACCGCCACGGCCTCACCCTGCGGGGCGCGGCCCTGAGGTTCTGCGCCGACCACCCGGCCGTGGCCTCCGTCCTGGTCGGTACCCGCTCGGCCGACGAAGTCCGCGACTGCGCCGAGCAGTTCGCCACACCTGTGCCCGCCGCCTTCTGGCAGGAGCTGAGAGACCCCGGACTGCTGCCCCCGGAGGAGCCGCCAGGAGGGGCGACGCCGTGACGGTCGACGCCCACCACCACGTCCGGGACCTGACGGTGCGTAATCAGGACTGGATCAGGTGGGACGAACCGTGGCCACCGCGCCGGAACTTCACCGTCGAGGACCTCCAGCCGCGGGCCCGTGCCGCCGGAGTCGACCGCACGGTCCTCGTCCAGACGGTCACCGTGCCCGAGGAGACGCCCGAGCTGCCGGCCCTGGCGGACGCACACGACCTGATCGCGGGCGTGGCCGGCTGGGTGGACCTCACCCGGCCCGGCATCGCGGCCGAACCGGCGGACCGGCCTCGGTGACCTGCCCGGCGGCCGCCACCGGCCTGGCCACCGAGGCCGACCCCGCCAGCTGGACCATCGCCGGACCGCGCCCGTACGCCGACGTGGACCTGGGCGCCTTCGGCCCGGACAGCCTGACGCACGGCTCGGACCGGCCGGTGTGCACCCCGGCCGCGGGATACGCCGGGGTCCTCGCCGCGGGCCGGGAGCTGACCTCGACGACCGCCGTCGAACGCGGGGCGGTCTTCGAGGGGACGGCGCACGGCGCTGTACGGACTGTGACCGGGCGGGCGCGCCTCAGCCGAGTTCGTAGTCGAACCAGATCCGGTGCGTGCCGTCCGCGTCGACCCGCAGGCCGCCGGTGCCCGTGATCCCGCCCAGCTCGCCGGTGCCGCTCGCGGGGACGACGGTGAAGAACTCGGCCGTGCGGTCGGTGCCGGTCGTCGTGGCCGAGTGGACGAAGTTGAAGGCGCCCCGCCGCTCGTGCAGGGTGCCCTCGAACGACTCCATCGCCACATACGTGCCGACGCCGGACTCCTGGTCGTACGCGGCGGTGAAAAGGGTCGCCGCACGGCCGGTGATCTCGCCCTCGAAGCGCTTCTCCAGCGTGGCGACGCCGACCGGGAGGCCGGTGGAGACTGCCGGGTCCGGCTTGAGACCGGTGGGGTTGAACGACTTCACGGTGAAGGTGCCCGTAGCTCTCATGCCCGCGACCGTACCGTCCGGGTCCGACAACGGGGGCCGGTCACGGCTCCCGGGCGCCTGCCGCCAGCCGGGTAGGCGGCAGGAAGTCCCGCACATAGGTCCGGTCCCAGCAGGCACCGGTGGCCCGCAGCTGCCGCCAGGTCGTGTAGTGGTAACGGAAGAGCCGGGCGCGGACGTATCGCGGGGGCTGGTCGGGCGGGAAGGGGGAGCGGCGCAGCAGCCGGAGGGTGTCGCGGTCGTTCTCCAGGAGCCGCTCCACCAGCGCGCCGAACCAGACGCCCGCGTACGCCGGGGACAGCGCGGCGAACCACATCATCCAGTCCAGGCGCAGATGGTAGGGCGCGAACTGGCGCGGCCAGTGCCGGGGATCACCGGGTTTGCCCCGGAACTCGTACTCCCGCCACTCCACGTCCTCGTGGTCCTCGTGGTCCTCGTGGTCCTCGTCCCGCACCTCGTCCAGCGTGCCCTCCACCACCACCTCGTAGCGGACGCGGCTGACGCTGCCGAACGCGCCGTAGGTGTTGACCAGGTGCAGCGGGTCGAAGGAGCGGTTCATGACCTGCCGGCGGGAGACCATGTTCACCACCGGGTGGTAGCTGAGGAACACCACCAGCACGGCCACGGCCAGCACCACGACCTCGTACCACAGCGGCGCGGCCGGCGTGGTCGGCGCGTTCCCCGGGAAGCGGACCGCGGACAGCGCCAGCACGATCGTGATCCAGTTCAGCCAGGAGAAGTTCCCGGACAGCACCAGCCAGAGCTGGGTGACGATCATCAGCGCGGCGCCGGCCGTGGCGATGGGCTGCGGAGTGAACAGCAGGAACGGCACGATCAGCTGCGTGACGTGGTTGGCGGCCACCTCCGCCTTGTGCAGCGGGCCCGGCAGGTGGTGGAAGAACCAGCTCAGCGGGCCCGGCATCGGCTGCGTCTCGTGGTGGTAGTGCAGACACGTCAGCTTCCGCCAGCAGGCGTCGCCGCGCAGCTTGATCAGCCCGGCGCCGAACTCTACACGGAAGAGGATCCAGCGCAGCAGGAACAGCACGAGGACGGGTGGGGCCACCTCGTCGTTGCCGAGGAAGACCGCGAGGAACCCGGTCTCCAGCAGCAGCGACTCCCACCCGAAGCCGTACCAGGTCTGCCCGACGTTGACGATCGACAGGTACAGCGCCCAGGGAACGAGCCACAGCAGCATGCCCGCCCACAGCGGCACCAGCGAGTCCGCGCCCGCGACCAGCGCCGCCGACACCGCGCACCCGGCCCAGGCGACGACCGCGAAGAGCCGGTCGGAGTAGCGCAGGTGGAACAGGCTCGGCGCCCGGGTGAACGGCACCCGCCGGAGGAAACGGGGGATCGGCAGCATGCCCCGTTCGCCGAGCAGCGCCCGGAACTGGAGGGCCGCCGTCAGGAAGGCGACGAGGTACACCACGGCCAGCGCCCGCTGGAAGACCAGCCGGCTCAGCCAGTACTCGGGTGCGGTGAACCAACCCACGGTCGAGCGCTCCTCTCCTCTCGTCCTCCGGGAAAGTCACGGGCCCCGGCTACCCCACCCCCGGCTCGAAGAATCAGCCGATCCCTGGCAAGGTGTCCCCATGGCTGAACAGGGAGCCCCCGCCCTGTCACTCCCGGAGGACTGGCCCGCCACCCCGGATCCCATTCTGGCGCTCAACGGCATGGGCACCTTCGACTGGGACCTGGACGCCGGGCTCGTACACCTGGACGCCCAGGCCCACTGGATCTTCGACCTCACCCCCGGGGAGGACGACCGCCGTCCGGGCACCGTGGGCCGGCGGCTGCTGCGGACCGAGCGCGAGCGGCTGGACGCCCTGGTGGCCCAGGCGATGAAGGAGGGCCGCCGGAACTACGGCACCTACGTCCGCCTGCGCCTGCGCGACGGCGGCCTGCGCTGGGCCCACGTGCAGGGCTACATCCAGCGCGACGAGACGGGCCGGCCGCGCAGGATCACCGGGATCCTCCGCGACGCCTCCGAGGAACTCGGCGACATCGCCGCCCGCGGGGAGCGGGCCGCCCAGGCCGCGGCCCGGCGCAGGCAGACCAACGTCGTGGAGACCGCCACCGCCGCCCTCGCCCACGCGCGCACCGTGCAGGACGTCATCGACGTCGTCAAGGACTCCCACGGGCTGGCCCTCCTCGGTTCCAAGAGCCTGGTCCTCGGTCTGGTCGAGGCCGGCCGCATCCGGCTCGTCGCCGAGGGCCCCGAGGGCTCCTCCGTGCCCGGCACCCGTGTCACCCGGATCGACGAGCCCTACCCGATGAGCGAGGCCGTGCGCACCCTCAGCCCCCGCTTCATCGAGTCCCCCGAGGACTTCGCCGAGCGCTACCCCATCCTGTGGCCGCACATCACCGGACTGGACATCACCTCGGCGGCCTATCTGCCGCTGATCGCCCAGGCCCGCCCGATCGGCGGCATGGGTCTGCTCTACAGCGACCGGCGGGGCTTCACCTCGGAGGAGCGCAACGTACTGATCGCCCTCGGCAGCAGCATCGCGCAGAGCCTCCAGCGGGCCATGCTCTACGAGCAGGAGAAGGACCTCGCCCGGGGCCTGCAACAGGCCATGCTGCCGCGCACCATCCCCAGCGTGCCCGGCGCCGACGTCGCCGTCCGCTACCGCTCCGGCTACGCGGGCGGCTCCCTGGGCCGGGACATCGGCGGGGACTGGTACGACCTGATCCCGCTGCCCGGCGGCCGGGTCGGCGCCGTCATCGGCGACGTCCAGGGCCACGACACGCACGCCGCCGCCGTCATGGGCCAGCTCCGCATCGTGCTGCGCGCCTACGCGGCCGAGGGCCACGCACCGGCCACCGTGATGGCCCGTGCCTCGGTCTTCCTGCACGAACTCGACACGGAGCGCTTCGCCACCTGCCTGTACGCGGAGGCCGACCTGTCCACCGGCGTGGTCCAGCTGGTGCGGGCCGGGCACATCGACCCGCTGGTGCGGCACAACGACGGAAGCTGCCACCGGGTCGCCGTCGACGGGGGGCTGCCGCTCGGCCTGTCCGCCGAGTTCGGCACCCTGGAGTACCCGGTCGGCACCATGGAGCTCGATCCCGGGCAGTCCCTGGTGCTGTGCACCGACGGCCTGGTCGAACAGCCCGGCGCCGACCTCGACGACGGCATGCGCGCCCTGGCACGGTCCGTCGCCGCCGGACCCGGCGACGTACGGGACCTCGCGGACCGGCTGATCGCGATGGCCGAGGCGCGGGGCGGTGACGACGACGTGGCCCTGCTGGTGCTGCGCCGCCGGGTGCCGGCCGAGCGGCAGCCCGTCGGCCGGCTCCAGCACTACGTGCCCCCCGGCGATCCCGAGGCCCTGACCCGGGCCCGGCACATGATCCGCACGGCGGTGCGGGACCGGGGCGCCGAGGAAAACGCGTACGAGATCGAACTCGTGGCCGACGAACTGATCACCAACGCCCTGATGCACACCGAGGGCGCCGCGATCGTCACCCTGCGGGACCTCAGCGGCCCCGACCGGCGGCTGCGGATCGAGGTCGAGGACTCCTCCAGCGCCCTGCCGCGCCGCCGCGATCCGGGAGAGGACGGCGTCTCCGGCCGGGGACTGCTGCTCGTGGACCGGCTCACCGACGTCTGGGGCGTGGAGGCGCGCGGCGGCGGCAAGTGCGTGTGGTGCGAGTTCGCGGTCCCTGACCAGAGTTGAGGGACGAGGGCCGGGAGCCGGAGACCGAGGGCCGAGAACCGGGGGCCGGGAGCCGAGGCGTCCGGCGCACCGCATGGCGCCCCGGGCGCGCGGTGGCACTCTGGACCTATGCCGGAACTGCCCGAGGTCGAAGCGCTCAAGGACTTCCTGGCCGACCACCTGGTCGGCCACGAGATCGTGCGCGTGCTGCCCGTCGCGATCAGCGTGCTGAAGACGTACGACCCCCCGGTCACCGCCCTCGAGGGCCGCGAGGTCACCGCGGTGCGCCGGCACGGCAAGTTCCTGGACCTGAGCACCGACGGCGGCCCCCACCTCGTCACCCACCTGGCCCGCGCGGGCTGGCTCCAGTGGAAGGACCGTCTGCCCGACGGCGCGCCCCGCCCCGGCAAGGGCCCGCTCGCCCTGCGCGTCGCCCTGGAGAACGGCGCGGGGTTCGACCTCACCGAGGCGGGCACCCAGAAGCGGCTCGCGGTGTACGTCGTACGGGATCCGCAGGAGGTGCCCGGTGTGGCCCGCCTCGGTCCCGACCCGCTGGCAGACGACTTCGACGAGGAGCGGTTCGCCCGACTGCTCGCGGGGGAACGGCGGCAGATCAAGGGCGCCCTGCGCGACCAGGGCCTGATCGCGGGTGTCGGCAACGCCTACAGCGACGAGATCCTGCACGCGGCCAAGATGTCCCCGTTCAAGCTGGCCACCTCCCTGACGCCGCGGGAGACGCGCACCCTGTACGAGGCGCTGCGCGCCACCCTGACGGAGGCGGTCGCGCGCTCCAGGGGCCTGGCGGCCGGACGGCTGAAGGCGGAGAAGAAGGGCGGCCTGCGCGTGCACGGCCGGACCGGCGAGCCCTGCCCGGTGTGCGGGGACACCATCCGCGAGGTGTCCTTCAGCGACTCCTCGCTCCAGTACTGCCCGACCTGCCAGACGGGCGGGAAACCGCTGGCCGACCGGCGCCTGTCCCGGCTGCTCAAGTGACGGCTCAGCGCGCGGAGAGGGTCACCAGGGGCTGTCCGTCCGCGGTGCGCACCTCGAAGCGGTCGATCTGGCCGGGATGCATCGTCGTGCCGCCCGCGACCGTGCTGGGCCGCGCGTCGTGCGGGGAGACGTGCCAGGTGGTCACGGTCTGCTCCGAGCCGTCCCGGCCGACCACGACGAGCCGGCAGGAATGCGGGCCCGCGCCGTCCTTGACCCGCACCTCCAGATCGCTGCCCCAGTCCCGGTCGGCGGCCCTGACCTCGGCCCACACGCCCGTGGTCGCGTCGGTCGCCGTGTACCGGGCGGGCCCGTCGGGGTGCCCGACGACGACGGCGACCGCGGGTCCGCCCACGGCGAGCACCACCGAGGCGGCCAGACCGTAGAGGACGCGCCGGCGTCCGGCCCGGCGCCGCCGCGCCACTTCGCCGAGCAGCCGGTCCAGCAGCGCGGGTCCGGGCCGGGTCATGGGGTGCACGAAGCGCGGCGTGGCCCGCCGGTACAGCATCAGCTGCCGCGCCGTGGGTCCGAACTCGGTGACCTGCGCCGCGCAGCGAGGGCACTCCATGAGGTGGTCCTCGAAGCGGAAGGCGTCCGCCTCGTCCAGCATGCCGAGCGCGTACGCGCCGACGTCGCGATGCCGTTCCAGGGACCTCATGCCGAATCCTCGTGCCTGTGAGTGCGGGTGGGGTTACTCCTTGCTCCCACCCGTACGCACCCGGCACCGGATTCACTCAGCCACGTTCCGAATCGTAATCAAGACGTTCGGAGCGGCCGGTCCCTCGGATTGGTCGGACTCCGGGAAGTTCTAGAAGAGGTGGATGGCCAGATGCCCGAGGGGCAGTCCGAGCCGCCAGGCGGGCGTCCACACCTTCGGTCCCTCGTCCTCGCCGACCACGCCCGCACCGCCCGGCACCGCGTCCAGATCGGGCGCGAGCAGCTCGGTCTCCTCCAGCCAGCGCCAGGCCGCCCCGGCCAGCGCCAGGTCCGGCGAGGGCACCCCGCGGGCGTCCGCCTCGGCCGCGAGGCAGGCCATCCGCTCGCACACCCAGTCCTGCCACGGCTGGTCGTACGCGGTCAGCGACAGCCAGGTCTCCAGCTGGGAGACCACCCGGACACGGGAGAGCTCGCCGCCGGTGTCGGAGAGGAAGATGGTGAGCGCCAGCGCGTCCCGCCCGGCGCGGAACTCGAACGACGTCGGCGGCATCAGATCGCCGGTGCGCAGCAGTTCGTCGGCGATGTACTCCGCGTACAACCAGGCCATGGGCACGGCCAGTTCGCCGCCGCCCTGGCCGTCCGTGCTCTCGTGACCTCTGTGCAGCATCCCTTCCTGCCTTCCTCCGGTGCGCGCTCCTCGCCCGACCCCGGGTCCCGGGGTCATGCCCCCTGTCGGAACACGGATGAGGACAGCCGATTACTCAACAGCGGTCCACGGCAAGGCGCTTTACGGAGGTTTGACTCGGCAGTCGGTTTCACCGCAGGTCGGCCGCGTATCCCGGAAGCATCCGGCGCAGGGCGCGCAGCGCGTAGTACGCGCGGGACTTCACGGTACCGGGCGGGATGCCCAGGGTCCGGGCGGCCTCCGCCACACTGGCCCCCCGGAAGTACACCAGCACCAGGACTTCACGGTGCTCGGGAGTGAGTGTCTTCACAGCCTCCCGGACGTCGAGCGTCGCGGCGGACCGCTCGGCGTGGTCGGCGATGACCCGCGCGTTCTCCAGGTCCGCGTCCCCGACCTCGGGCGGCCGGGCCTGCCGGGCGCGGCGCGCGTCGATCGCGAGCCGGCGTGCCACGGTCAGCAGCCACGGCCGCACCGAGTCGAAGGCGTCGGCGCGCAGCGCCTCGGGGTGCTGCCAGGCGCGTACGAGCGTCTCCTGGAGCAGGTCCTCGGCGCGCTGGCGGTCGCCGTCGCACAGGCGCAGCAGCAGTGCGAAGAGCGGTCGGCCGTGCTCGCGTTGCAGTGCGGCGAGCTCGTGCTCGGCGGTCGTCGTCCCGTGCGGGAGGGTGGTTCCGGCCGTCATGGCCGTATGGCATCGCAGGGGGCCGCACGGGGACAGGGCGCGCGCACCGCTGTGCGACGGACGGTCGATCGCGTCGACGAACGGTACGACGAACGGTCCGTCAGGCCCCTTGTCGCACACGGACGGGCTAACGAAGCCCCGATACCGTTTGCGAAAGCCGTCAGATTCGTACCCATTTGTCTGTCCATACGACCGCCCTGGGGTGAACTGATGATCGCACGCAGACAGCAGGTGTCCCTGGTCGTGACGGCCCTCCTCACCGCGGCCGCCGCCTGCCAGGCCCACCAAAGGGAAGAGCAGCACCCTCCGCCCGGACGAGCCGCCCCGGCCCCGGACTCCGCGACCGCGCCCGGCGCGTTCACGCTCGTCGCCTCCGGCGGCATCCTGCCCGAGACCCCGGTGCTGGAGCGGGCCGCCTTCGACGCGGGCGGCTCGGGCCACGACTTCCGTCCGATGCTCGAAGGCGTCAAGGACATCGTCTCCCGGGCCGATCTCGCGCTGTGCCAGCTGGGCTCCGTCTTCGGCGCGAACGCGCCCTACACCGGCGCCCCGAGCTACAAGTCCCCGCCCGAGCTGGCGCCGTCCCTCGCCGCGGTGGGCTACGACAGTTGCGCCACCGCCTCCGAACACGCCCTGGACGACGGCGCCGACGGCGTCCGGCGCACCCTGGACGCCCTCGATGAAGCCGGGCTGCGGCACGCCGGTACGGCGCGCGCCGAGAGCGAGGCGCGCGGCACGTTCCTCCAGGCCGGGCGGGCCGTGGTCGCCCACCTCGCCTACACCTACGGGACGAACGGGGACGTCCCACCCGATCAGCCGTGGGCCGTCCGCGTGATCGACGAGAAGCGGATCATCGAGGACGCCAGAGCCGCCCGCCAGGCGGGTGCCGAGGTCGTGGTCGTGTCCCTGAACTGGGGCCGGGCTTGGCAGGAGGCGCCCGACGCGCAGCAACTGGAGCTCGCCCGGAAGCTGACCGCCTCGCAAGCCGGCGGCCGGCCCGACGTCGACCTGATCCTCGGCAGCCACGCCCATGTCCCGCAGGCCTACGAGAAGGTCAACGGCACCTGGGTGGTCTACGGCCTCGGCGACCAGATCACCGGCGCCACGACCGACGACAGCGGCGCACGGAACCCGCGCGCCAACCAGAGCACCCTCGCCCGCTTCACCTTCTCCCCGCCCGCCCGGCCGGGCGGGCGCTGGGAGGTGGCCCGGGCCGAGTTCGTCCCCGAGGTGTTCGACCTCGACGCCGGCCGGGTGCTGAACCTGAACAGGGCCATCGCCCAGGGCGCCGACCTCCGGGGCGTGCGCGACCGGATCCGCACCGTGGTGCTCAGCCGGGGCGCGGCGAAGGACGGGCTCGTCATGGGGGAGTGAGGCCGGTCAGTCGACGTCCACGTGCTCGAAGAGATCGAGCATCTCCCCGAGCACGCGCAGGCAGGCCCGTACCTCGGACTCCGTCAGATCGCCCCCGACCCGGCGCAGCAGCAGGTGCTCACGGGCCAGCACCGCGGTGATCGCCGCCCGGCCCGCGTCCGTGAGCCGGATCAGCGACGAGCGCCGGTGCGCCGGGTTCGGGACGCTGCGCACCAGGCCGCGGGCCGCCGCGTCGTTCACCATGCGCTGCACGAACTGACGGCTGATCGCCTGTGCGCGCCCCATCTGCGGAACGGTCATCGGGCCGTGCTTGTGCAGCAGGTCGAGCACGGCCCGTACGCCGACGGACAGCCCCTCGACGGCCTCGCCCTGCTCGACCTTGCGCTGCACCCGCCGGTACAGCGGGCCCATCAGGTCGAACACCTCGGTGAGGCGGTGGCCGAGTTCGTCCGGCGGGAGCGGGGTCCCGGGACCGTCGTCGATGTCGCTGGCGATGTCGCTCATCGCACCATCATGACACCTTGGTTGCCAAACTCCTCGTGGAATGACACCCTGGTTGTCATGACTGCTGCTGCGGATCTGCGTTTCCTCCCTTCCTCCGACGGCGACCTCGCCTACCTCGACACCGGCAGCGGGGACCCCGTGGTCCTGGTCCACTCCGGCTGGGTCGACCACCGCGTCCTCGACGCCCAGATCACGGCCCTCGCCGCCGAGTTCCGGGTCATCGCCCCGGACGTACGCGGCCACGGCTCCTCCGCCAACGCGACCGGGCCGTTCCGGTGGGCCGACGACCTCGCCGCGCTCCTGCGCCACCTCGGCGCCGGCCCGGCGGTCCTCGTCGGCGTCTCGATGGGCGGCGCCATCGTCACCGACACCGTGCTGGAGTACCCCGAACTGGTCCGCGGGGTGGTCGCCTGCGGCGCCGCCACGAGCGAGTTCCAGTACACCGACCCGTGGGCGCGGCAGACACAGGCCGAGTCGGCCCGTGCCCTGGGCGCCGGCGACATCGAGGGCTGGCTCGCGTCCTTCCTGCGCTTCGCGCCCGGCCCGCACCGCACCCCGGACGACATGGACCAGGACATCCTGCGCCGGCTGCGCGACATGGCCCTGCACACCCTGTCCAAGCACACCGCCGACGAGAAGAACTGGCACGTGCCGCTGACCGGCACCTGGGACCGCGTGCCGGAGATCGGCGTCCCCGTGCTCGCCGTCAACGGCGCCCTCGACGTGCCCGACCTCCTCGCCGAGGCCGAACGCCTCGCCCGCACCGTCCCCGAGGGCCGCTCCGTGACGATCGAGGGCACCGCCCACTACCCGAACCTGGAGAAGCCGGAGGAGTTCAACGAGATCGTCGCCGGCTTCGTCCGCGCCCTCCCGGCCCGCTGAACGCCGCCGCGGCCCCCGGCCCGGCGGGCCCTAACGCCGGGCCAGTTCCGAGCGCTTGTAGGAGTACCCGAAGTAGACCACGCACCCGATCAGGAACCACACGGCGAACCGCACCCAGGTCTCCCACTTCAGGAACGTGATCAGCCAGAGCGAGAAGACCACACCCAGCGCCGGCACGAACGGCATCCACGGCGTACGGAAGCCGCGCGGCAGGTCCGGCTGCCGGTAGCGCAGCACGATCACCGCCGTGCACACCACCACGAACGCCAGCAGGATGCCGATGTTGGTCAGTTCGGCCGCCTCCGCGATCGGCAGGAACCCCGCGATGACGGCCGACGCCACCCCGACGATCCATGTCACCCGCGTCGGCACGTGCCGCGTGGGGTGCGTCTTCGCGAACCACTTGGGCAGCAGCCCGTCCCGGGACATGGCGAACCAGACCCGGGTGACCCCCAGCATGAACGTGAACATGACGGTAAGAATGCCGATGATCGCGCCCACCGCGATCACGTCCGCCAGCCGGCTCAATCCCACCGACTTGAACGCGGTGGAGAAGCCGCTCTCCTTGTTGATGTCCTTGTAGTTCTGCATGCCGGTCAGCACCAGACACGCCGCCACGTACAGCACCATCGCGATCGCCAGCGAGTAGATGATCGCCTTCGGCATGTGCCGCTGCGCGTCCTTGGACTCCTCGGCCGCCGTCGACATCGCGTCGTAGCCGAAGACCGCGAAGAACACCGTCGCCGCACCCGTGAACGCCCCGCCGACCCCGTAGGGGAAGAACGGGTGGTAGTTGGCGGTGTTGATGTGGAAGACGCCGACCACGATCACCACCAGCACGACCAGCACCTTCAGCCCCACCACGATCGTCTCGAAGCGGGCCGCGCTGCGGATGCCGAGGTTCAGCAGCCAGGCGATCAGCAGGCACAGGACCGCCGCGAACAGGTCGACCTTGTGCCCGGCGCCGGTGCCGGGCGCGCCCAGCATCCAGGCGGGCAGATGCGCGCCCATGTCCCCGACCAGGAAGCTGAAGTAGCCGGAGATGCCGATCGCGACCACCGCCACGATCGCCGTGTACTCCAGGAGCAGGTCCCAGCCGATGAACCAGCCGGCGAACTCGCCGAGCACCGCGTAGCCGTAGGTGTAGGCCGAGCCCGCCTTCGGGATCAGGCCCGCGAACTCGGCGTACGACAGGGCCGCCGCCGCGCTGGCGACACCGGCGACGAGGAAGGACACCAGCACCGCGGGACCCGCCGTACCGTTGGCCACCGTGCCGGCGAGAGTGAAGATGCCCGCCCCGATGATGCCGCCCACGCCGATCGCGGTGAGCTGCCACAAGCCGAGTGATCGCTCCAGCCGTGGTCCCTCGGCGGCTTCCGTCTCCTCGATGTGTTCGATGGGCTTGCGACGGAGAATGCCCTCACCCATCCGGAGCCCGGCCATGCGTCTCACCTCTTCACAGACGGCAAACGGCTGACGGCGGATCATGATGGCCCAGCACCGCCGGGTACGGAAGACGCCACGCACGGTCCGGCCGGCGGCCCCCCGGCCGCCGGCCGCGGGGTCCGAACGCCGGGAACGGGCCCTACGGAACCACCGTCACCGGCCAGCGTCCCGCCTTCACCAGGCGGATCGCGACCGAGCCGATGATCCGGTGGCCGGCCTGCTCGGAGGCGCCCACCACCACCGCGTCCGCCCGCAGCTCGTCCGCGGCCTTCACCAGACCGTTGTACGGGTCGCCGGGGAAGGTGTGGAACTCCCAGCGGACCTCGAATATCCCCTTCAGCCGCTCCGTGGACTCCCGGATGTACTGCACGAGGTCCTCGGCGATCTCGTCCGTCGTCTCCGCCACCGGCGCCCCGAGCGCCGCCCCCGCCGTCATCACCGGCTGCACGTACACGAGGGCCAGCAGCGCGCCCTGCCGGCGGGCGAGACCGGCGGCGTACGCGGCGGCCCGCATCGAGGAGTCGGAGCCGTCCACGCCGGCGACGATGACCTTCGGCCCGTCCGTGCCCCGCTCGAACCGGTGAGCGTGCCGCTCGTGCTGCTCGTGCTGTTCCGTCACATGTGCGAGGCTATCGGAATCCCCGGTTCCCAACGCCGCGCGGGTCACCTCTCGACGGGCGCCCCGCGCGCCCGGTTCCTACAGTCGGAACCATGAGCGCCACCACGTCAGAGCCATGACCGCCGCCACCGGTGCAGCCCCCTCCCGGGGCGCCGCCGACCCCGCCCGGACGCCGCGGAGGAAGGGCCTCCTCAGCAGGGTGCCGCAAGGCTTCGCCACCTTCTTCGGCGCTCTGGCCCTGCTGTGCGCGCTGCTGGACCTCATCGCCCCGCTGCGGGTCCTGCTCCACCCCGTCGTCCGCGTCCTGGACCTGCTCCTCGTCCCGGTCAGCGTCAACCTCGCCTACGCCGTCTTCCTCGTCCTGCTGGCCGGCGCGACCGCCGCCCGCAAGAAGGTCGCCTGGTGGCTGGTCGTCGGCTATCTGGGCCTGGTGATCCTCAGCGACGTACTCGGCCTCGCGGCCGGCGAGTACGCCGAGTCGGCACCCTCCCTCGTGCTGTGCGGTCTGGCGCTGGTGCTGCTGATCACGGCCAGAGGCGAGTTCTACGCCGCCTCCCGCCGCGGCTCCTGGTGGCGGGCGCTGGCCGTGCTGGTCGCCGGACTCGCCGTGGCCGTCCTGGCCGGCTGGGGCCTGGTCGCGCTCTTCCCCGGCACCCTCCCCTCCGGCCTGCACCTGGCGTGGTCCGCCAACCGGGTCATGGGCGGACTGGTCTCCACCCGCGACTTCGACGGCCGCCCGCCGCGCCCGGTGACCTTCCTGCTCGGCCTGTTCGGGGCGCTCGCCCTGCTCAACGCCGCCGCCACGCTGTTCCGTTCGCAGCGCCTGGAGGCAGCCCTGCACGGCGACGAGGAACTCCGCATCCGCGCCCTGCTCAAGGCCTACGGCGAGGACGACTCCCTCGGTTACTTCGCCACCCGCCGCGACAAGGCCGTCGTCTTCTCGCCCAGCGGCAAGGCCGCCGTCACCTACCGCGTCGAGACCGGCGTGTGCCTGGCCAGCGGCGACCCCGTCGGTGACCGCGAGGCCTGGCCGCACGCCATCGCCGCCTGGCTGGACGCGGCCCGCCGCTACGCCTGGGCGCCCGCCGTCATGGGCGCCTCCGAGGAGGGCGCCCGGGCCTAC
Source organism: Streptomyces sp. NPDC001204 (assembly GCF_053598035.1). NCBI lineage: Bacteria > Bacillati > Actinomycetota > Actinomycetes > Kitasatosporales > Streptomycetaceae > Streptomyces > Streptomyces sp. NPDC001204. The sequence goes on from NZ_JBSFJL010000004.1 coordinate 240,282, forward strand.
GCCCGTGCCGGACTCGGCGCCCTCCAACTCGGCGACGAGGCGATCGTGCACGTCGCCGGCTTCGACCTCGACGGCCGGGACATGCGCGTGACCCGGCAGGCGGTGCGCCGCGTCCGCCGCACCGGCGCCACCTGCCGCATCCGCCGGCACGCCACCCTCACCGACGCCGAGATGGAGGAGATCGTCGACAAGGCCGACGCCTGGCGCGACACCGAGACCGAGCGCGGCTTCTCGATGGCGCTGGACCGCCTGGGCGACCCGGCCGACGGCGACTGCCTCCTGGTCGAGGCCCTCGACGCGGAGGGCCGGCTGCTCGCACTGCTGTCCTTCGTGCCCTGGGGCCGCGACGGCGCCTCCCTGGACCTGATGCGCCGGGACCGCGCCGCACCCAACGGCGTCATGGAGTACATGGTCGCCGAACTCTGCGCCGCCGCCCCGAAGCTCGGCGTACGCCGCATCTCGCTGAACTTCGCGGTGTTCCGCTCGGTGTTCGAGGAGGGCGCACGCATCGGAGCCGGACCCGTGCTGCGGCTGTGGCGCGGCCTGCTGCTGTTCTTCTCCCGCTGGTGGCAACTGGAGGCCCTGTACCGGTCCAACGCCAAGTACCACCCCGAGTGGTACCCGCGTTTCATCTGCTACGGCGAGACCGCCTCCCTCGCCCGTATCGGCCTGGCCTCCGGCATCGCCGAGGGCTTCGTCGCCGTACCCTCGCTGCGCAAGCTCTGGGGCAAGGGCCACCCGGCCCATCCCGCCACCGGACCGCGCCCGGCCACCACCGAGGGCCTGCCCCCGCTGACGGCGCTCGGACTCGACGAGGAGGCCCGGGCCGAAGCCGGCGGTCCGCTCGCCGGCCTGCCCGAGCAGGTCCGCGTCCGGCACGCCAGGCTCGACCGGCTGCGCGCGGCCGGCACCGACCCCTACCCGGTCGGGACGAAGGCCCGCACCCGCACCCTCGCCGAGGTCCGCGAAGGGGAGCAGCTCACCGTGGCCGGCCGGATCCTGCTCGTCCGGGACTTCGGCGGCATCGTCTTCGTGGTGCTGCGGGACTGGTCCGGCGACCACCAACTCGCCCTCACCCGCGACCGGACCGGGCCGGCCGCCCTGAAGCGCTTCACCGCCGACACCGACATCGGCGACCACATCACCGCCACCGGCCGGGCAGGACGGAGCGACAGGGGCGAGCCGACCGTCTTCGTCACCTCCTGGCGCCTGCTCGGCAAGTGCCTGCGCCCGCTGCCCGACAAACGCCGGGGACTGACCGATCCCGAGACCAAGGTGCGCCTGCGCTACCTCGACCTGGTCACCAGCCCCGAGGCCCGCGAGGTCGTCCGCCTCCGCTCCACCGCCGTACAGGCCCTGCGCCAAGGGCTGCTGGACCGCGGCTTCCTCGAAGTCGAGACGCCGATGCTCCAGCAGATCCACGGCGGCGCCAACGCCCGCCCGTTCACCACCCACATCAACGCCTACGACCTCGACATGTACCTGCGCATCGCGCCCGAGCTGTACCTGAAGCGCCTGTGCGTCGGCGGTCTGGAGAAGGTCTTCGAGATGGGCCGCACCTTCCGCAACGAGGGCGTCTCCCACAAACACAACCCCGAGTTCACCATGCTGGAGGCCTACCAGGCCTACGCCGACTACGACGTCATGCTCGACCTCGCCCGCGAGCTGATCCAGGGCGCCGCCACCGCCGCCTTCGGCCGACCGCTCGCCCACCAGAACGGCATCGGGTACGACATCTCCGGGCCCTGGCCGGTCAAGACCGTGCACGGCGCGATCTCCGAGGCGCTCGGGGAGGAGATCGGCCCCGGCACCGGCCCGGAGGCACTGCGCCGGCACTGCGACCGCGCCGGCGTGCCGTACACCGCGGACGACACCCCCGGCGAGATCGTCCTGGAGATGTACGAGCGGCTGGTGGAGGAGCGGACCGGGCCGCCCGTCTTCTACAAGGACTTCCCGACCGAGGTCTCCCCGCTCACCCGGCAGCACCGCACCGACCCGCGGCTCGCCGAACGCTGGGACCTCGTGGCCTTCGGCACCGAACTGGGCACCGCCTACTCCGAGCTCACCGACCCCGTCGAACAGCGCCGCCGGCTGACCGCCCAGTCCCTGCTCGCCGCCGGGGGAGACCCCGAGGCGATGGAACTCGACGAGGACTTCCTCGACGCCCTCGAGTACGCCATGCCGCCCACCGGCGGCCTCGGCCTCGGCGTCGACCGGCTGATCATGTTCCTCACCGGCCTGACGATCCGTGAGACGCTGCCGTTCCCCCTCGTACGCCGCCGCTGAGGCACCCGCGCACAACTGCCGCCGGGCGCTGGGCCGGGCGGGTGCTTTCGTGGCACCGTGCCGGTGGAGAGGCGGAGGGCCCGGACACTGATGAGTCATGCAGAAGGATCAGTTGCTCACGCGGCGCCGGGCGTTGTTCGCCGGGGCCGTCGTCCTCGGAGCGGCGGGAGCGGCCGGCACGGCCGGTCTGCTGCTCTCCGGTTCCTCCGACACTCCGGTACCGCCCGCCCCCGCCGCGGGCCCCGGGGCGCGCGTCGCCCTCAACTCCTCCGCCTACCGTCTGCGGCCCCTGGCCGGTGACCTCCCGCAGCCGCCCGCGCCGCTGCCCGCGAAGGTGCGGACCACGCCGATCCTGCGTTTCTCCGGCCGCGGCGACACCATGATGCTGTCGTTCGACGACGGACCCCACCCCGATTTCACCCCGCACGTCCTGGACACCCTGGCCAAGTACGACGTCCGGGCGACGTTCATGGTCTGCGGGGAGATGGCCGACTGGAACCGGGACCTGCTGGCCCGGATGGCCGACGAGGGACACGTCGTCGGCAACCACACCTGGAGCCACCCGCTGCTCACCCGGCTCGGCCGCCGCGGTATCCGCGACGAGATCGAGCGCACCAGCGACGTCATCGAAAAGACCTACGGTGAAAGGCCGTTGTGGTTCCGTGCCCCCTACGGTGCCTGGAACCGCGACGTGTTCCGGATCAACGCCGACCTGGGCATGGAGCCGCTGGCCTGGAGCGTCGACAGCCTCGACTGGACCACCCCCGGCACCGGAGTCATCGTGCGCCGGATCGAGCACGGCGCCGCCCCCGGGGTCGTGGTGCTCTCCCACGACGCCGGGGGCGACCGCTCGCAGACCGTCCGCGCGCTGCGCGACTACCTCCCCAAGCTCCTCGACGAAGGGCACCACTTCACCGTGCCGCGCCGGGAGTACACCTGAGCCGGGACGCGCGCACCGCCCGGCGCCCGCCGGGCCGGGGTCCGCTCAGCGGACCTCGACCAGGCGGGCGAACACGACGACGTTCCCCTGATATCCGTTCTGCTTCGTGTAACCGCCGCCGCAGGTGATGACCCGCAGTTCCGGCGTGCCCTTCGAGCCGTACACACGGTCCCCGGGGAAATCGTTCTTCGCGAACACCTCGACGCCGTACACCTCGAATACGGCCGTCTTCCCGTCCTGGCGGTTGATTTCGACGCGGTTTCCCTTCCGCAGGGCGCCGAGTCCGTAGAACACGGCGGGTCCCGCATCGTTGTCGACATGGCCGACGACGATCGAAGTGCCCTTTTCCCCGGGCGTGACCGCGCCGTTGAACCAGCCGGCCAGATTCGGGTCCGCGGGCGGCGGCGCGGCGACCCAGCCGTCGGAGTCCACACCGACCGGAGTGATGGGCGCGTCGATCTGGAGGACGGGGATCCTGACCCGGTCGGGCACCGAGCGCGACAGGGGCTGCAGGATCCCGCCCGAGGGGAGCGGCGTGTGCCTGAGGTCCGGCGCCGCCGCCGTCGCGGGCTGGGGCGGGCCGACGTCGAACTCCCCGGAGCCGTTGCGGATCAGGGCGAGTCCGGTCAGCAGGGCAAGCGCTATCACGCCCCACGGTGCGCGCTTCCTCGGACGCTCCCGCTCCTCCTCGACGAATCCGGTAAGCTCTCTCGCAGGCATTCGGCATCCCCTCTCGACACGGCCGTCGCCGCGTCAATAGCGCATGCGAGAAACGCTAAGTCCAGCGCGCGCAACCGGCGACGGGACGCACGCGAACGGGTGGCGGCGACATTTTGCCGTGCGCCATCCGAGGCGGCCCGGAAGGGTCATTCCTGACGGTCCGTGACCTGCGCCGATATTCAATGGGGTGAAAGTCCTGGTGGATTCGCTCACCGAGACGGACCAGCCCCGAAATGCGCCCGCGTGGAGCGCGTCCGAGGGTCGGTTGCGGGAGGTGCTTTCTCACCGATCGACCGGGTACGGGTCCCCGGGGCACCTTCCGCGGAGGATCACATGCGTACTACTCGTACCCTTAAGGCCCGCTCGGCCCCCTCGGCCTCCTTGGTGGTGCTGGCCGCGGCGGTCGCCGCGGTCGGGCTCGCCGCCCCGGCGGCCGGGGCGAAGGGCAGCGAAGTCCTCGGCATCACACGGGACGGCGGCGTGGGCGGGGGCCAGGGAGGCGGTGCAGGCGGAGGTCCCGGAGTGGGTCCGGGAGGAGGCACGGTAGTGGGACCGGGGGTCGGGACGGGAGTGGGTCCGGGGTTCGGGACAGGAGTAGGACCTGGATTCGGAACGGGAGTAGGACCTGGATTCGGAACGGGAGTGGGTCCGGGGTTCGGGACGGGAGTGGGCCCGGGATTCGGATTCGGTCCTGTAGGGATCGGCCGGGGGGACCGGGGGGACCGGGGGG
>NZ_JBSFJL010000004.1:245054-373989 GCF_053598035.1 Streptomyces sp. NPDC001204
GTGACCGGTTCGGTGAGTTCCGTGGGTTCGGTGAGTTCCGTGGCGGTCGGGGGGACCGGTTCGGTGAGTTCCGTGGGTTCGGTGAGTTCCGTGGCGGTCGGGGGGACCGGTTCGGTGAGTTCCGTGGGTTCGGTGAGTTCCGTGGCGGCCGGGGAGACCGGTTCGGCGAGTTCCCCGGTGGTGGCGTTGGCGGCTTCGGCGGGAACTTCGGCGGGAATTATGGCGGGAACTTCGGCGGGAACTTCGGCGGGAATTATGGCGGGAACTTCGGCGAGAACTTCGTCGGCCCCGTCGGCCCCAATGGCCTGGGAGGCCTCGTAGACAAGGGAGGCGAGGGCGCGGGGGTCGGCGGTCTGGGGGGCCTCGTCGACAAGGGAGGCGAGGGGGCGGCGGCGCCCGGCGCCGGAACGAGTGGCGGTTCCGGGGTCGGTCCGGGTACCGGTCTCGGCGGCGCGTCCGGCCAAGTCCCGGGTGGCGTCCACAGCATCGTGCCCTCGCCCGGAGTGATCGCCCGCGGCGGTCAGCTGGTGGTCACGATCGACGGCTGCCGCAACGGCGGGACCATGTCGTCGACCGTGTTCTCCCGGTCGACGCTGCGGCCGTTCGACGGCGCCGGCGAGCGCGCGAGGGGTGTCGTGACGATCCGCGACGACGCCCGTCCCGGGACGTACGACATCACGGTCGACTGCAACGGCCGGCGGCTGACCAGGCCGGAGGCCTTCACCGTCGTCGGCGCTGTCCGCGGCGGAGTGGGCGGCGGCACCACCACCGGTGCCACCCCGACCGACATGGCCATCGGCGGCGGGCTGATGGCGGCGGGCGCCGTCGGCGGCGGCGTGCTCTGGATGCGGCGCCGGTCCGACAAGCGCTCCTGACGGCTCCGTACTCCGGATCCGGCCCCGCTCTCGTGTGCGGGGCCGGATCCCTTTCTGCCGGCGGGGCCTTCGCCCCTGGTCCGCGTACGCCGCAAGGCCTTCGCCCCGGACCTGGAGAGGTCCGGGGCGAAGGCCTGTCCCGAGGGAGAGGACAAGGTCAGGCGGTGCCCTCCTCGCCGGTGCGCCGGCGGGAGAGGCGGTACGCCGTGCCGATCGAGCCGCCGATGAGCGCGGTGCCCAGGCCGATCTGCTTGAGGTCGAAGCCGGCGACGGTCCCGCCCACGCCCGCGCGGACGCCGTGCTTGAAGTGCTCCGAACCGCCACCGCCGCCGCCCCCGCCGCGACCGCCGAAGCTCCCCTCGTCGTCACCGCCGTAACCGGAGCGGCCGCCCCCGCCGTAGGAGTTGCCGCCCCCGCCGCCGTAGCGCTCCTCGTTGCCGCCTCCGCCTCCGCCTCCGCCGCCGCCTCCGTAGGAACGGCTGTCGCCGCCCCCGTTGCCGTAGGTGCGGCCGTCACCGCCGCTGGCTACGGCGGCCGGCGCGCACAAGGTGAGGGCGCCGACGCCCAGCAGTGCGGCCGATACGACACCTATTACGCGCATGGTGGGTCCTCCGGTCCCCGAGGAGCAGCAGCGGACCTTTTCCGCTTGTGCCGGGTATGCGCCTCGCTGACCAAAACGCTAGGGAGGTGTGCGTTCCGGCGCGATTGCACTCGGGCGAACGGGGCAACGGTTGGGCCGCACAGGGGATTCACACGGGGCCGTCAGTGTGTCAGATGGGGGAACAGGTCCAGGAACGGTCCGGCGGTGGCCGAGACCCCGCGGCTGTAGGGGGCGTCGAAGTCCCAGATCAGGAAGAGGAGGAAGGCGATCAGCGCGGAGAACAGCCCGGCGAGGATCAGCTCCCGTTTCGTGCGCCGGATCTGGAGCGCGAACACCATGCCGATGGTGATGACGCCCCCCGAGAGCAGACCGAACCACACCACACCCGGCATCGTCGCCCCCATGGAGCCGGCCCGTGCGGTGCGGGCCTGGGCGGCGGCGGCCACCTGGTCCACCAGCGGCTGGTAGGCCTGCGCCTCGAAGTCCGACCTGGGCTCGTAGTCGGTGACGTCGGCGCGGACGCGGTCGAGCAGCTCGTCGCCCCGCTTGGTGACACGCCCGTGGTCGACCATGGTCTTCCACTCGGTGGTCACGACGTGTCCGGCGTAGGTGTCGACGTCGGCGCGGATGCGGTCGCGGACGTCGGGCGGATAGACGCGGACGCGCTCGGAGACCTCGTGCAGCGCCTGCGCCTCCGCCTGGACGTGGTCCTGGGCGGCGACGCGCGCCTCCCAGACACCGGCGATGGCCAGCCCCAGCACGATGGCGTAGACCACGCCGATCCACATGGTCATGTACTCGATGACGTCCGGGGTCTCGGTGGGATCGTCGTCCACGGCCTTCGTGCGGTGCCGCAGGAGGGTGATGACCACGACCACGGCACAGGCGGCCAGCATCGCGAGAACGAGAACAAGCCATTCCGACAACGGGTTCCTCCAGGGGGTCAGCGCGGGCGGAGCGCGGCCACGGCGGCCAGTGCGGGCACCGCGATGAGCAGGACGTAGGTGAGGGGTGAGGGGCTGCGCCGTGGTGTCGGCCGGTGCGGCTGGGTGTGGTGGCGCGGGTAGGTCACCGGCGTCATGGACGGGCGGGGACGTGGCTTGGGGGCCGGCTTCGGGGCCGGCGGTGCTGGTGGCGGGGGTGGTGCGGGCGGTGGGGGAGTGGGCCGGGGCTGCGGGGCGGCCGGGGCCGGGCGCGGGGGCGGCGGGGGTTCGGGCTTGGGGGTGGGCGTCGGCTTCGGTGGCGGTGCCGGCGTGGGCGGCGTGGGCGGCGGAGGCGGCGTGGGCGTCGGTGTGGGTGTCGGTGTCGGTGTCGGGGTGGGACTCGGGCTGGGCGGCGGCGTCGGCCGCGGGCACGGCGGCGGAAGAGGCGGAAAGGAGGGCCAGGAGCCGCTGCCGGCCACCGCCACCGCCTCCGTGCCGTCCGGGCCCGTGGAGGCGTACGCGCAGGCGTCGGCCGCGGCCGGGGCGGCTCCGCCCACACACGTCCACGCCAGCAGTGCCGGCGCCAACACCCGCAGCACCAGGCCGGATCGCGTCGGTTCGGGTCGTTGCACGAGCAAGATCATGAGCTGTCGTGGACCGTGGCACGCCGCGGTGGACGCGGATTGCCCCGAAGGTGGGATGCCGCAGGCCGGAGGGTTTGATCGGCGGGCCGGCGCGGCGCCGCCGATGGGTACGCGCGTACGAGGTGGCGCGGAACGTGTCACGGTTTCCGGAAAGAAATCTCTGCCGCGATTGAACACAACCACCTGTGCCGTGCGTACCAAGTGTCGTGCGGCGGCGCAGTAGGGCGCTGCAACACCCTTTTGATTATGGGGAGTTGACGATGAACACCTCCTGGCGGAGCGCCTCACTCGTGGCGGCGGCCGCGGCCGTGCTGGCGCTGACGACGGCGTGCGGTCAGGAAAGCGCCCCTTCGGCGGGCAGTCAGAACGTGGGTGCGACCGCCGCGGCCGGCGGCTTCGGCAGTGTCGGCACCGGTGCCGACACCGGCGTCGGCAACGGTTACGGCGCCGACGGTCAGCAGGGTGCCGCCAAGGCCGCCGGGGAACTCGCGGTCTCCGCCAACGCGGAGCTGGGCAAGGTGGTCACCGACAGCGCCGGGATGACCCTGTACCGCTTCGACGCGGACACGGCCCAGCCCCCCAAGTCCACCTGCGACGCCGACTGCGCCACGGCCTGGCCGCCGGTTCCCGCCGACGACGCCACGGCCGGAGCCGGTATCGACAAGGCCCTGCTCGGCGAGGTCACCCGCGCCGACGGCACCAAGCAGCTGACGATCGCCGGGTGGCCCGCCTACCGCTACGCGAAGGACACCAAGGCCGGCGAGACCAGCGGCCAGGGCGTGAACGGCAAGTGGTTCGCGCTGGCGCCCGACGGCAAGAAGGCCTCGTTGGTGAACCTGCCGGGCCTGTCCGTGAAGAAGACCGAACTGGGCGACGTCGTCGTCGACAAGAACGGCATGACGGTCTACCGCTTCTCCAAGGACCAGGCGTGGCCGAAGTCGGTCTCCGCCTGCACCGGTTCCTGCCTGGAGAAGTGGCCGGCCGTGGCGCCCGTCGCCGTCAGCGACACCAAGGGCGTGCTGAAGAAGGGCATGATGCCCTTCACCCGGCCCGACGGTGTCAAGCAGATGACCATCAACTGCTGGCCTCTCTACACGTTTTCCGGGGACGAGGCGCCCGGGGACGTCAACGGTCAGGGCGTCGGCGGCACATGGTTCGCCGTCTCCCCCGACGGGAAGGCGATCGGCGCGCCGCAGTAGGGGCCGCTTTCCCGGCTTTCCCCACTTCCCCAACTCTCTTCAGATCGGACCGCCCCCTCCGTACCGCACGGAGGGGGCGGTCCGGCGTGTGTGCAGATCGTGGCAATTCATCGCGATGCGGGTGCGACGAGCGGGCCGGAGGCGCAGGTGGTGACCGGGAACGGATGGTCAATTTCCGTTTCCGCTCGCCCGTTCGGCGGGCGATCAGTAGCCTCAGCTCGAACACCGGATCGCCTACGCAGTGGAGAGATGGATGGAGCGTCCCGCCTGGGCTCCGCGAAGCATCGACATCTCGGTGCCGAGCGTCGCTCGAATCTACGACTTCTACTTGGGCGGTTCGCACAACTTCGAGGTCGACCGGGAAGCGGCGCGCAGGGCCATGGAGTTGATGCCGGGGCTGCCCAAGATCATGCAGGCCAACCGGGCCTTCATGCGCCGGGCCGTGGACTTCGCCCTCGACGAGGGCATCACCCAGTTCCTGGACATCGGGTCCGGCATCCCCACCTTCGGCAACGTCCACGAGATCGCCCAGGCCGCCCGGCCCGGCGCGCGGGTGCTGTACGTCGACCACGACCCGGTGGCGGTCAGCCACAGCAAGGCCGTTCTGGCGGGCAACGAGGACGCGGACGTGATCGCGGCCGACCTGCGCAAGCCCGGGGAAATCCTCGCGAGCCACGAGTTGGGGCGGCTGATCGACCTGAATCGGCCAGTCGCGCTGCTTCTCGTTGCCATACTGCACTTCGTGGAGGACGCGGACGACCCCTACGGTGCGGTGGCCGAGCTGCGCGACGCGCTCGCGCCGGGCAGCCTGCTCGTCCTCACTCATGCCGCGTACGAGGGAATCCCGCTCTCCGCGAAGCGGAGCCGGTCCCTGGTGGACGTGTACAAGGACATTCGCAACCCGCTGATCATGCGTTCGCGCGAGGAGATCGCGCGGTTCTTCGAGGGGTACGACATGGTGGAACCCGGGCTGGTGCCGATGCCGAACTGGCGGCCGCGTACGGCGCCGGAGGACGAGGACCCGTATGCCTTCTCCGGGTTCGCGGGCGTGGGGCGTACGGCGTGACCGCGGGACCGGACGGGCCGGAGGGCAGACTTCGCCGGTTGACGACGATCTGGAGCCGGGCCGTCTTCCCGGTGACCTCGACGTCGTTGACCCGCCCGGAGTTCGAGGAACAACTCCTGCCGCTCGCCCGCCGGTTGAGCACGGCGCTACGGGACCGGGCCTTCGCCGCGGAGGAGGGCGAGGCGGTCGGCGCGGCCCTGGTCGACGCGCACTGCACCGCGCCCGAGGCGCTCAGCCGCTCCCTGGACTGCCTCGACGCCTACCTCGTGCTGTACTGCGGCGAGGACGGCGACCAGGAGGACCTGCGCGCCCGCTCCGCGCGGTTGCAGCACTCGATGGCGGCCGGGTTCGCGCGGGCGCTGCGCGAACGCACACTGGCCGAGCAGGAGGCGATAGCCCAGGCGGCGCTGCGCGCCCAGGGCGTGGTCGCCCAGGCCCTGCACGCCAGCGAGGCCCGCTTCCGCGCCGTGTTCGAAGGCGCGGCGATCGGCATCGCCATCGCCGACCTGGAGGGCAACGTCCTCCAGGTCAACAGCGCGCTGCTGCGCATGTTCGGCGGCTCCGAGCAGACCGTGCGCGGCCGCAACGTACGAGAGTGGACCCACGCCGACGACGCCCCGCAGATGTGGCGGCTGTACGAGGAACTGGTGCGCGGCGAGCGCGAGCACTACCACGTGGAGAAGGCCTTCTACCGGCCGGACGGAACGGTTCTGTGGACCAACCTGACCGTCTCCCTGCTCCGCGACGCGGACGGCTACCCGCAGTACCAGCTCGCCCTCATGGAGGACACCACCGAGCGGCGGCTGCTCAACCTGAGACTGCGGTACGAGGCCACCCACGACGCGCTCACCGGCCTGCCCAACCGCACCCTGTTCTTCGAACGCCTGGAGAAGGCGCTGAACGCGGGCGAGGACCAGCGCTTCGGTCTGTGCTACCTCGACCTGGACGGCTTCAAGACCATCAACGACAGCCTCGGCCACGCGGCGGGCGACCGGCTGCTCGTCGAGGTCGCCGACCGGCTCCAGGCGTGTGCGACCGCGCCCGGCGAGATGGTCGCCCGGCTCGGCGGTGACGAGTTCGTCGCGCTGACCACCGGCCCCGGCACCCGGCGCGAGGTCGACGAGCTCGCCGCCCGGATCATGAACGCGCTGGTCGCCCCGGTCCGCATCGACGGCCGGGAACTGGCCGTACGCGGCAGCATCGGCATCGTCGAGGGACCGGCGGGCGAGCGCAGCGCGGCCGAGGTGCTGCGCAGCGCGGACATCACCATGTACCGGGCCAAGTCGGCCGGCGGCAACCGCTTCGAGCTCGCCGATCCGGAGGCCGACGCCCGCGCCATCACCCGGCACGGACTGACCACGGCGCTGCCTGCCGCGCTGGACCGGGGGGAGTTCTTCATCGAGTACCAGCCCCTGGTGCACCTCGGCGACGGCAGCGTGCGCGGCGCCGAGGCGCTGGTGCGCTGGCTGCATCCGCAGCACGGCGTCCTCGGCCCCGACCGGTTCATCCCGCTCGCCGAGCACACCGGGCTGATCGTCCCGCTGGGCCGCTGGGTCATGGAGCAGTCGGTGCGCCAGGCCCGCCGTTGGCGGGAGACGCACCGGGACGGCGCCGAGGGACCGCTGCGCATCAACGTCAACCTCTCGCCGTGCCAGCTCACCCACCCCGGGCTCGTCCAGGACACCGTCGACATCCTGGAGCGTGCGGGCGTGCAGCCGGACGCGCTGTGCCTGGAGGTCACCGAGTCGGCGCTCATCGGCGCCGACGACGACCTGCTCAAGCCGCTGCGCCGGCTGGCCGAGATGGGCGTCGACATCGCCCTGGACGACTTCGGCACCGGCTACTCCAACCTGGCCAACCTGCGCCGGCTGCCGGTGAGCGTGCTCAAGCTGGACCGTTCCTTCACCCAGGGCATGCAGCAGTTTCCGGCCGACCCCGTCGACCTGAAGATCGTCGAGGGCATCGTCGCGCTCGCCCACAGCCTGGACCTCGCGGTCACCGTGGAGGGCGTGGAGACGGGCGCCCAGGCCGAGCAACTGCGGGTGCTGGGCTGCGACACCGCCCAGGGCTGGTACTACGCCCGCCCGGGCCCACCGGACCGCCTGCACGACCTGGCGCTGGCAGACGCGACAACGTAACCGGCAACGCCCGGCGCCTCCGAGCGGCGCGGGGAACCGCGCGCCCAGCGACGACGGACCCGCGGCCCAGCACGTTCTGGGGGGGCCGCCCCGAAGGAGCCCCGGGGGCGCGGGGGACTGCGCGCCCAGCCATGAGGGACCCGCGGCCGAACACGGTCCTCGGCCCCCGGGACGTGGGCCCGACGCGGTTGAGGGCCTGCCGACACCCGTCGGCAGGCCCTCAACCGCGTCACTCAAACCCGCGGCACCGCCGCCACGTCGCCCGGCGCGGCCTCCGCCTTCGACCGCTCCTCGCTGAAGCTCATCACCGGAGGCTTCCGCCGGAACGCGCGGGTCAGGAACAGCAGGTACAGGAACCCGGCCAGCATCCAGCAGAGCCCCACCTCGAAGGTGATGCCCTCCAGGCTGGTCCACAGCCAGACGGTCAGGGCGAATCCGACGATCGGCAGCAGCCCGTAGGAGAGCAGGTCGCGACCGCTGCGACGGCCCTGGTCGATCAGATAGTGCTTGACCACGCTCAGGTTGACCATCGAGAAGGCGATCAGGGCACCGAAGTTGATCATCACCACGGCGTTGTCGAGGCTGATGAACAGGGCGACCAGCGAGACCGCGGACACCAGGCCGGTCGCGATCACCGGGGTGCGGAAGCGGGGGTGCAGACAGCCGAACACCCGCTTGGGCAGCACACCGTCGCGTCCCATCGAGTACAGGATCCGGGACACGCTGGCCTGCGTGGTGACCCCGGAGCCGAAGGCGCCCGCGACATAGACGGCCACGAAGAACGAGGTGAAGGCCGAACCGCCCAGCGTCCGCATGATGTCCAGGCCCGCGCTGTCGGGGTCGCTGAACGTGGCGCCCGGGTGCACGAGCGCGCCCATCCAGGACACCACGATGAACAGGACGCCGCCGATGGCCGTGGTGAGCACGATGGCGCGAGGAATGGTGCGCCGTGGGTCCTTGGCCTCCTCCGACATGGTGGAGACCGCGTCGAACCCGAGGAAGCTCAGCGCCAGGATCGCGGCGCCGGAGAACGCCGCCGAGGTCCCGGAGCCGCCCGGCAGGAACGAGGTGAACGGCTTGGAGGCGCCGTGGCCGAGCGTGTGGTGGACGGACAGGGCGACGAAGACCACCACGAGCACCCCGGCCAGGCCCACCACCAGGATGCTGAGCCGGCTGATGGAGTCCACGCCGAGCACGTTGACGAGAAGCGCGAGCAGCAGCGCGGCGAGCACGAACACCCGCGCGGGAACCGACGGGAACTGGCTGTGCAGATAGATGCCGATCAGCAGGAAGTTGATCATCGGCAGGAAGAGGTAGTCCAGCAGCAGCGTCCAGCCGACCATGAAGCCGACATGCCCGCCGAAGGACTGCTGGGTGTAGGTGTACGCCGACCCCGCCGTGGGGAAAGCCCGCACCATCCGCCCGTAGCTGACTGCGGTGAAGAGCATCACCACGAGGGCGATCACGTAGGCGGCCGGTAGATGGCCGTTGGTGACGCCGGTGACCGCCCCGTAGGTGGTGAACACGGTCACCGGGGCGAGGTAGGTGAGCCCGAAGAGGGTGAGCCCCGGCAGCCCGAGGACTCGCCTCAGTCCTTTTTCCGCGGGGATGTCTTTATCCGTCATGAAGCGTTCCTTCCGCAGAAGAATGGGGCATTGCCGGGTGATCCGGCAAGGGCGGCGGCTGGGGCGGGGCGTGCGGCGGCGCCCCAGCCTTGGGGGTCACCCGTGGGTGCGTTCGCCCGCCAGCCAGGTGCCGAGCACGGTGATGGCGGGCACGTCGTGCGGATCGAGGTCGCGGGGGTCCCGGTCGAGCCAGACCAGGTCGGCGACCCGTCCCGGGGCCAGGACGCCCCGGTCGTCAGCCATCGCCTGATGGGCGACGCCGGCCGTGTAGCAGGACATCGAGGTCTCGATGTCGATCCGTTCCCGCGGCAGCCAGCCGCCCTCGGGGAGGCGCTCCGGCGTCTGTCGGGTCACCGGGACCGGAAGGCCGGTCAGAGGCCGGTGGTCGGTGACCGGCCAGTCGCTGCCGAACGAGACCCGGGCGCCGCCGCGCAGCAGCGAGCCCAGCGGGTACTGCCGCCGGGACCGGACCTCGCCCAGACGGGGCATGGTGAGGTCGGTCATCGCGGGGTCGGGCTGAAGCCACAGCGGCTCGATGTTGGCGATCACGCCCAGTTCGGCGAAGCGGGACAGGTCCTCGGGGTCGACCATCTGCACATGGGCGATCACCGGACGGCGGTCCCGGTGGCCGCGCACCTCGGTGAGATGGGCGAGGGCGTCCAGCGCGGTGCGGATGCCGGCGTCGCCGATCGCGTGCAGATGCGGCTGGAGTCCCAGCCGGTCGATCTCCACCAGTGCCTCGCGCAGCTCGGCGGCGGCCCAGACCGGCATGCCCCGGGTGCAGGGGTCGTCGGCGTACGGTTCGAGCAGCGCAGCGGTGCGGTTCTCGATGATGCCGTCGACGAAGAACTTGACGGTCCGCACGGTCAGCCGGTCGAGCCCCTCCGCGCGGATCCGGTCGCGGTCGGCGGCGAACTCGGCGAGCTGCTCGCGCCACCGCGACGGGTCGGCGCGCAGGGCGAGGTTCACCCGCGTTGCCAGGACGCCCTGCCGGGCCGCCGTCAGATAGGCGTCGACGGCCTCGTGGTCCACCCAGGCGTCCTGGATCCAGGTGACCCCGGCCGCGGCGTAGGTGCGGGTGGCGTGGGTCAGGGCCCGTACGCGTTCGTCCAGGGTGCGCTCGGGTGCGGCGCCGAGGACCGCGTCGACCGCGTCCCACTCGACCATGGTGCCCATCAGGCTGCCGTCGGGACGGCGCACGAACCGGCCGCGCTCGCTGTCCTTGGCGGAGCCGTCGAGGCCGGCCCGGCGCATGGCCTCGGTGTTGCACCACAGCGTGTGGTAGTCCCAGGCCCGCAGGGCGACCGGGCGGTCGGGCACGACGGCGTCCAGCCAGCGGGCGTCGAAGAGGCCGTCGGGGGCGAGGGTGGAGTCGTAGCTGCCGCCGAGGATCCAGTCCGCCTCCGGGTGCTCGGCGGCGTACCGGCCGACCTCCGCGACCAGCTCGTCCACGCTGGTACAGGGTCTGATCCGCGGCCCGAGTGCTTCGAATCCGCCCTGGTCGGGGTGGCAGTGACCGTCTCCGAACGCGGGCATGAGCAGACCTCCGTCGAGGTCCAGCAGCTCGTCGGCGGCGCCGGCGAGCGCCTCGGCCGCCGCGCCGACGGCCTCGACGCGGCCGTCCCGAACGGCCAGCGCGGTCGGCGGCTGCCCGGCGTCGGACGGTACGGGCAGACCGGTCCACACGGTGCCGTTGCGGAAGACGGTGAGGGGCATGCGTACTCCCAAAGCGAACGCCATTCGTTTTAGTGGACGCAGGTTAGACTCACGCGACGACGCTTGGGAAGAGGGGCGGGGACACCGGATGAGCGCCGGGACGCGAAGGACGGGACGGCCGAGCACGCCCGTACTCGATCGCGAGGTGATCGTGCGCGGCGCGCTGGACCTGATCGACGAGGTCGGCGCCGAGGGGTTCTCCATCGCCCTGCTGGCCCGGCGGCTCCGGGTCCGGCCCTCGTCGCTCTACAACCACGTCAAGGGCAAGGACGACATCCTCGCCGGAGTGCGCGAGCTGGTGGCCGACCCGATCGACGCGGAGGTCTTCGACAGCCTGCCCTGGGACGAGGCCCTGGTCGGCTGGGCCCGGCTCTACCGGGCGGCGTTCGCGGCGCATCCGCAGACCATCTCGCTGCTGGCCACCATCCCGGTGTCCGGCGCGCACCGCACCCTGCGGATGTACGAGTCGGTGGTCTCCGGTCTTGAGCGCGGCGGATGGCCGACCGCTTCGGTCATCCCCGTCATGGTCGGCGTGGAGTCGTTCGTCCTGGGTTCGGCGCTGGACCTGGTGGCACCGGCCGCGATGTTCGACCCCGGGCCGGACTCGCCCCGGGTGCCCAGGTTCACCGCCGCGGTGCACGCCCGGGACGAAGCCTGCGCCGCGCAGGGGCGGCCCGCCGCGGACCTGGCCTTCGAGGTCGCCCTCGCGGCGCTGGTCGACGGCCTGCGCGCTCGACTGGCCGCGGAAACCTCCTCTGACGCAGAGTAGTTGACGTTGAGTCAGGCCGACTTTTTAGTCAACTGATGGATCATCAAGTACGGTCCGGAAGACCGGATCACGCTCAACGGTCACCGCTCCAGCAGCATCCGCTGAAGCTCCCTCGCCGCCCTCGGCGGAGCCACGTCGCTGCGGTGGGCCAGTGCGATGGTGCGATGCAGTCCGGGACGGGCCAGCGGGGTGACCCGCAGGCCGTGGCCGGCGCGCGTGGCGACCATGCGCGGGACGACGGCCACCCCGAGCCCCGCCCGTACGAATCCCAGCACCGCGTCCATCTCGCCGCCCTCGACGGCGAGGTCCGGCTCGAAGCCCTCGGCGCGGCACGCGGCGACCGTCAGCTCCCGCAGGTCGTAGCCGTGCCGGAACATCACCAGACGTTCGCCCTCCAGATCCGCGACGGCGACCGAGCGCCGCCCCGGGCCACCGGGCGCCGGCGCCTCCGGCGAGGAGACCACCACCAGGTCCTCGCGCAGCAACTCCACCGTGGTCAGGGCGGGGGAGGGGGTCGGCAGCGGCAGCACGACCAGCGCCAGGTCCAGGGCGCCGCGGGCCAGCTCCCGCACCAGGTCGTGGGAACCCCCCTCCTCGACCAGCAGCCGGATGCCCGGGTAGCGGTCGTGGAAGGCGCGCAGCACGTCCGGCAGCAGGCCGGTGCACAGGCTCGGGGTGGCGCCGAGCCGCACCCGGCCCCGGCGCAGCTGCACCAGTTCCTGCACCTCGTGCCGTGCCGTGTCGGCGTCGGCGAGGATGCGCCGGGCCAGCGGCAGCAGCGCCTCACCGGCGTCGGTGAGCGTGATGTTGCCCCGCGCCCGCAGGAACAGATCCGCTCCCAACTCCCTCTCCAGCGCCTTGATCTGCTGCGACAGCGACGGCTGGGCGACATGCACCAGATCGGCCGCCCGGGTGAAGTGCCGGGTCTCGGCGACCGCCACGAAGTACTGGAGCTGCTGGAACTGCACGAGACCAGCATAGCCAATCCCTATCGAAACGAGCTGGACCATGTCTTGGACCGATGGGGTCCTTCGGCCCTAGCGTGCTGAGACATGGCACTGGCAACGCGGACGGACCGACGGCCGTCCATGGCACGCACCGTGTGGGGCTCGACCGTCGGCAAGAAGACCGTGATGGCGGTCAGCGGGCTGATCATGCTGCTGTACCTGGTCGTCCACATGATCGGAAACCTGAAGATCTACTTCGGGGCGGCCGAGTTCAACCACTACGCCCACTGGCTGCGCACGCTCGGCGAGCCGTTCATGCACTACGAGTGGACGCTCTGGCTGGTCCGCGTGGTGCTCGTGGCCGCCGTCGTCGCCCACGCCGTCTCCGCCTACCAGCTCAGCCGCCGCGACATCAAGGCGCGGCCCAGCAAGTACGTGCACGCCAGGCCCCGGGCCAGTTACGCCACCCGCACCATGCGCTGGGGCGGGATCATCCTCGGCCTGTTCATCGTCTGGCACATCCTCGACCTGACCACCGGCACCGTGCACTCCGGTGGGTTCCAGCCGGGCCACCCGTACCAGAACGTCGTGGACACCTTCTCCACCTGGTACGGCAACGTCATCTACATCGTCGCCATGCTGGCGCTCGGCCTGCACATCCGGCACGGATTCTGGAGCGCCGCCCAGACCCTCGGCGTCGGCAGCCGCACCCGCGACCGTGCCCTGAAGACCGCCGCCAACGTTCTCGCACTGCTGCTCACGGCCGGCTTCATCGCCGTCCCGGTGGGCGTCATGACCGGAGTGGTGAGCTGACATGACCTCCTACGCCGACTACGCGACCGGTGCGCCGGTCGCCGACACCAAGGCCCCGTCCGGCCCGATCAACGAGCGCTGGGACAAGCGCCGTTTCGAGGCCAAGCTGGTCAACCCCGCCAACCGGCGCAAGCACACGGTCATCGTGGTCGGCACCGGCCTCGCGGGCGGCTCGGCCGGCGCCACCCTGGCCGAACAGGGCTACCACGTCGTCCAGTTCTGCTACCAGGACTCCCCGCGCCGCGCCCACTCCATCGCCGCGCAGGGCGGTATCAACGCGGCGAAGAACTACCGCAACGACGGCGACTCCATCCACCGGCTGTTCTACGACACCGTCAAGGGCGGCGACTTCCGCGCCCGCGAGTCCAACGTGCACCGCCTCGCGCAGATCTCGGTCGAGATCATCGACCAGTGCGTGGCCCAGGGCGTGCCGTTCGCCCGCGAGTACGGCGGCCTGCTCGACACCCGCTCCTTCGGCGGCGTCCAGGTCTCCCGCACCTTCTACGCCCGCGGCCAGACGGGCCAGCAGCTCCTGCTCGGCGCCTACCAGGCGCTGTCCCGGCAGATCGCCGCGGGCAACGTCGAGATGCACCCGCGCACCGAGATGCTCGACCTGATCGTCGTCGACGGCCGGGCCCGCGGCATCGTCGCCCGCGACCTGATCACCGGGAAGATCGACACCTACTTCGCGGACGCGGTCGTCCTGGCCAGCGGCGGCTACGGCAACGTCTTCTACCTGTCGACGAACGCCATGAACTCCAACGCCACCGCGATCTGGCGGGCGCACCGGCGCGGCGCGTACTTCGCCAACCCCTGCTTCACCCAGATCCACCCCACCTGCATCCCGCGCACCGGCGACCACCAGTCCAAGCTCACCCTGATGAGCGAGTCGCTGCGCAACGACGGCCGCATCTGGGTCCCGAAGGCCAAGGGCGACAACCGTCCGCCGAACGAGATCCCCGAGGACGAGCGCGACTACTACCTGGAGCGCATCTACCCCTCCTTCGGCAACCTCGTCCCGCGTGACATCGCCTCCCGCGCCGCGAAGAACGTCTGCGACGAGGGCCGCGGTGTCGGCCCCGGCGGCCAGGGCGTCTACCTGGACTTCGCCGACGCGATCCGGCGGATGGGCCGGAAGAAGGTCGAGGAGAAGTACGGCAACCTCTTCGACATGTACGAGCGGATCACCGCGGAG
This sequence comes from Streptomyces sp. NPDC001204, assembly GCF_053598035.1. Classification (NCBI taxonomy): domain Bacteria; kingdom Bacillati; phylum Actinomycetota; class Actinomycetes; order Kitasatosporales; family Streptomycetaceae; genus Streptomyces; species Streptomyces sp. NPDC001204. The sequence goes on from NZ_JBSFJL010000004.1 coordinate 259,566, forward strand.
AACCCGTACGAGGTGCCGATGCGGATCTACCCCGCCGTGCACTACACGATGGGCGGCCTGTGGGTCGACTACGACCTCCAGACCACCCTCCCCGGCCTGTTCGCGGTCGGCGAGGCCAACTTCTCCGACCACGGCGCCAACCGCCTCGGCGCCTCCGCCCTGATGCAGGGCCTGGCCGACGGCTACTTCGTCCTCCCGGCCACGATCAACGACTACCTGGCCCGCAACCCGCACCAGGAGGCCGTCACCGAGGACCACCCCGCCGTCCAGGAGGCCGTCGCCGAGACCGAGGACCGCCTCAACCTGCTGCTGGCCGTCGACGGCGACCGCACCCCCGACTCCTTCCACCGCGAAGTCGGCGAACTGATGTGGGAGTTCTGCGGCATGGCCCGCACCGAGGCGGGCCTGCGCAAGGCACTGGACCGCATCCCGCAGATCCGCGAGGAGTTCTGGCGGCGCATCAGGGTGCCCGGCACCGGCGAGGAGTTCAACCAGTCCCTGGAGAAGGCCAACCGCGTCGTCGACTACCTGGAGCTCGCCGAGCTCATGTGCCTCGACGCGCTGCACCGCGCCGAGTCCTGCGGCGGCCACTTCCGCGAGGAGTCCCAGACCCCCGACGGTGAGGCGGCCCGCAGGGACGAGCAGTTCGCCTACGCGGCGGCCTGGGAGTTCACGGCCACGGGCGAGGCGCCCACCCTGCACAAGGAAGACCTGGTCTTCGAGTACGTCCACCCCACCCAGCGGAGCTACGCATGAGGCTCACCCTGCGCGTCTGGCGGCAGAAGAACGCCGACGCCGACGGCGCCATGTCCACCTACGAGGTGGACGACATCTCACCCGACATGTCCTTCCTGGAGATGCTGGACGTCCTCAACGAACGGCTCATCCTCTCCGGCGAGGACCCGGTCGCCTTCGACCACGACTGCCGCGAGGGCATCTGCGGCGCGTGCAGCCTGGTCATCAACGGCGACGCGCACGGCCCCGAGCGCACCACCACCTGCCAGCTCCACATGCGGTCCTTCGAGGACGGCGACACGATCGACATCGAGCCGTGGCGCGCTGCCGCCTTCCCGGTGGTGAAGGACCTGGTGGTCGACCGCTCGGCCTTCGACCGGATCATCCAGGCCGGCGGCTACATCAGCGCCCCCACCGGCTCCGCGCCCGAGGCCCACGCCACCCCCGTACCGAAGCCGGACGCCGACTTCGCCTTCGAGCACGCCGAGTGCATCGGCTGCGGCGCCTGCGTCGCCGCCTGCCCCAACGGCGCGGCGATGCTGTTCACCTCCGCCAAGATCAACCACCTCAACGTGCTGCCGCAGGGCGCCCCCGAGCGCGAGACGCGCGTCCTGGACATGGTGGCCCGGATGGACGAGGAGGGCTTCGGCGGCTGCACCCTGACCGGGGAGTGCGCCACCGCCTGCCCCAAGGGCATCCCCCTCGTGTCGATCACCAGCATGAACAAGGAGTGGCTGCGCGCGACCCGCAAGGCGTCCAAGCGGTAGCCCATCAGGGAACGTTCGCCGAGGGGGCGGACGGGCGGGGCCGGGAGTGGTGCTCATCCCCGGCCCCGCCTCGGTTTCCCCCGGCGGTTCAGCGCAGGAGGTCGCGCCGGGTCAGCGTGCTGCCCAGCGTCGCCGCGGCAGCGCGCACCGCCGTCGTATGCCCCTCGGGACGGAACCGGCTGGTGGGGCCGGCCACACTGATCGCGGCGATCGGCTCGTCCCGGCGCCCCAGGACGGGCGCGGCGACGCACACGAGCCCCACCGCCGACTCCTCCCGTTCGAACGCGACCCCCGTCTCGGTCACGCGCTGCAACTGGCGGCGGAGGATTCCCGGAGCCACCACGGTGTGCGGGGTCCGCCGCTCCAGGGCGCCGGTCAGCACGGCACGCCGAAGATCGGCGTCGGCGTGCGCGAGCAGCGCCTTGCCGATCGCGGTGCAGTGCAGCGGCATCCGTCCGCCGGTGCGTGAGGGCACCCTGGCCTGACGGTGGCCGCCGATCTTGGCGACGTACACGACGTCGTGGCCCTCGCGCACCCCGAGGTGCACGGTCTCGTGGGTGCGCTCGTACAGATCCTGGAGGAACGGCATCGCCACCTCCAGCAGGCTGCGCTCCAGCGAGGCGAGCATGCCGAGTTCGAACAGGCCGCCGCTGAGCCGGTAGCCGCCGTCGGCGCGTTCCAGCAGGCGGTTGGCGACCAGTTCGCCGGACAGCCGGTGCACCGTCGCCTTGTGCAGGCCGGTGCGACGCACCAGATCGGCGAGGCTCACCGCCTGGTCGTCGGGCCGGAAGGCCCGCAGGATCGTCACCGCCTTGCCCAGCACCGTGTTGAGGTCCGCCGTCTCCGACATGCCCGCCAGCGTATCGCTGAGCGAGACGAAGTGCTGGTTCGGCGTCCCTGCCCGACCGCACAGTGAAGGCGTGAACGAAAGCAACGGGCTCGCCACCGCGAGCTTCTCCGACATCGCGGACGCGGCCGGGCGGATCGCCGGGGCCCTCGCCTCCGGCGTACCGTGCGCGCCCGTCCGCGATCTGATCGGCCGGGACGACCTGGCCGCCGCCTACGCCGTGCAGGCCGCGCTCACGGAGCGCCGGCTCGCCGCCGGCGCGTCGGTCCTCGGCCGCAAGATCGGCCTGACCTCGCAGGCCGTGCAGCGGCAGCTCGGCGTCGACCAGCCCGACTTCGGAGTCCTCTTCGACGACATGGCGTACTCCGACGGCGACACGATCCCGTTCGGGCAGGTCCTCCAGCCGAGGGCCGAGGCGGAGATCGCGTTCGTGCTGGGCGCCGATCTGGCCGAGGGACCGCTCTCCCGCACCCAGGTCCGTGACGCGATCGCGTACGGCGTGGCCGCGCTCGAGATCTGCGGCAGCCGGATCGCCGGGTGGGACATCAGCTTCGGCGACACCGTCGCCGACAACGCCTCCTCGGGGGCGTACGTCCTCGGGGCCGAGCGCCTGGGGCTCGACGCGTTCGAGCCTGCGGACGTCGCGATGTCCATGATGATCAATGGAGCCGAGGTCTCCACCGGGTCCGGCGCGGCCTGTCTCGGCGACCCGGTCGAGGCGGTGGTGTGGCTGGCCCGTACCGTCCGGAACCTCGGCGAACCGCTGCGCGCCGGGCAGGTCGTCCTCTCCGGCGCCCTGGGGCCGATGCGCCCGGTCGCTCCCGGTGACACCGTCACCGCCACCCTGTCCGGCCTCGGCGCCGTGACCGTCCGCTTCGACGAGGGAGCCGCATGAGCGGGACGAAGGTCGCGATCATCGGGTCGGGAAACATCGGCACCGACCTGATGATCAAGGTTCTGCGCGGGGCACGGCACCTGGAGATGGGCGCCATGGTCGGCATCGACCCCGCGTCGGACGGCCTGGCCCGTGCCGCCCGGCTCGGCGTCCCGACCACCCACGAGGGCGTGGACGGGCTGATCGCGCTGCCGGGCTCCGACGAGATCGGGATCGTCTTCGACGCGACCTCGGCCAAGGCCCACGAGGCGAACGCCGCCAAGCTGCTTCCGCTCGGGAAGCGACTGATCGACCTGACTCCGGCGGCGATCGGGCCGTACGTCGTACCGGCCGTCAACCTGGACGAGCACCTCGACGCGCCCGACGTCAACATGGTCACCTGCGGCGGCCAGGCCACCATCCCCGTGGTCGCCGCGGTCGGCCGCGTGGTGCCGGTCGAGTACGCCGAGATCGTCGCCTCGATCGCGTCGAAGTCGGCGGGCCCCGGCACTCGCGCCAACATCGACGAGTTCACCGAGACCACCTCGGCCGCCATCGAGCGGGTCGGCGGGGCACGCCGGGGCAAGGCGATCATCGTCCTCAACCCGGCCGAGCCGCCGCTGATCATGCGGGACACGGTGTTCTGCCTGGTCGCGGCGCCGGACCCGGCGACCCACGAGGAGATCCGGCGGTCGGTGGAGAAGATGGTCGCCGACGTCGCCGCCTACGTCCCCGGCTACCGCCTCAAGCAGCAGGTTCAGATCACCGCGCTCCCCGCTGACCAGCCGGTCGGGACACTGCTGCCCGACGGTGCCGCCCGGCCCACCCATCAGGTGTCGGTCTTCCTCGAGGTCGAGGGCGCCGCGCACTACCTCCCGGCCTACGCCGGCAATCTCGACATCATGACCTCCGCCGGCCTGCGGGTCGCGGAGCGCATCGCGGAACGGAAGGCGGGCCACTGATGGGCACTCCGATCTTCGTCCAGGACGTGACCCTGCGCGACGGCATGCACGCCGTACGGCACCGGATCACTCCCGAGGACGTGAAGCGCGTCGTCGCGGCGCTCGACCTGGCGGGCGTCGACGCGATCGAGGTCGCGCACGGCGACGGGCTCGCGGGCGGGTCGGTCAACTACGGTCCCGGTTCGCACACGGACTGGGAGTGGATCGAGGCCGCGGCCTCCGTGCTGGAGCGCGCCCGCCTCACCACGCTGCTGCTCCCGGGCGTCGGCACCATCCACGAGCTGAAGCACGCGCACGACCTCGGCGTCCGTTCCGTCCGGGTCGCCACACACTGCACCGAGGCCGACATCTCCGCCCAGCACATCGCCGCGGCGCGCGAACTCGGCATGGACGTCTCCGGCTTCCTGATGCTCTCCCACATGGCCCCGCCCGGGGAACTGGCCAGGCAGGCCAAGCTGATGGAGTCCTACGGCGCGCACTGCGTCTATGTCACCGACTCCGGCGGCAGGCTCACGATGAACGACGTGGCCGCGCGGGTGCGGGCCTACCGTGACGTCCTGGACGCCGGGACCGAGATAGGCATCCACGCCCACGAGAACCTCTCGCTGTCGGTCGCCAACTCCGTGGTGGCCGTCGAGAACGGCGTGCGCCGGGTCGACGCCTCGCTCGCCGGGCACGGCGCGGGCGCGGGCAACTGCCCGCTGGAGGCGTTCGTCGCGGTCGCGAACATCTCGGACTTCGAGCACGGCTGCGACCTGTTCCGGCTCCAGGACGCCGCCGACGACATCGTCCGCCCGCTGCAGGACCGCGCGGTGCGCGTCGACCGGGAGACTCTCACCCTGGGGTACGCCGGCGTCTACTCGTCGTTCCTGCGGCACGCGGAGGCCGCCGCCGCGCGCTACGGGGTCGACGTCCGCGACATCCTCATGGAGTGCGGCCGCCGTCGTCTCGTGGGCGGCCAGGAGGACATGATCGTCGACATCGCGCTCACGATCGTCGCCGAACGCGAGAAGCGTCCGGCCTGACCATGGGGCCGTCCGGCCGCCTCAGCGAGGAGCGAGGAGCGCCTCGCCGAGCGCCACCGTGGCGTCCGCGAGTTCCTCCATGAACTGCGACACCGGCTTGCCGTCGGCCGACTGGAAGGAGACGAACGCACCGTCGAACCCGGCCATGCAGAAGTGGGCGAGGGCGTCGGCGACCGTGTCGGCGGCGGCGTCGCCCTCGCCGGCGAACGCGGAGCGGATCATGTGCCGCATGTAGGCGCGGCCTTCGTCACGGACGGCCTGCACGGTGCGCAGTGCCTCCGGAGCCTCGGCCGCCTCGTGGCTCATCACCAGCACCAGGAGCAGACGGAGGAACTCCTCGCGGTTCTCGATGACTTCGCCGGTCCTGTGCAGGTACCACCGCATGCGCTCGCCCGGCGTACCGCCCTGCGGCGGGTCGCGGTGGGCGTCGCGCATCGCGGCGAAGAAGCCCTGCGCGCCCTGCACCATGACCGCCGAGAGGAGTCCGGCCTTGGACTCGAAGTGGTGGTAGAAGGCGCTCTTGGGCAGGCCCGTCTCCTTGACGAGCGTCGACATCGAGGTGCCGGCGTAGCCGCGCACGGACATCACGCGGGCGGCCGCGTCGAGGATCTCCTGCCGTGATCTGCGGCCTCGGCGGTTGCTGGTGTGCGCTTTCGGTGCGGGCGTGTCCACCCGCCGCAGTCTAGGCGGGTGCCGGGGCGTGATGATCCACCACGGGTCCGGGCGTTGATGCCTTATCACGTGATCTTACAACAAGTCTTGACATACGACCGACAGCGGTTGTTAACCTCCCCGGCAATGGACCGACCGATCGGTCCAAAACTTCCGCACGAGACTGCGGATGGGACAACGGAGTCTGCGCATGACCCACAGCTACGACGCGGATGTCGCGATCGTCGGATACGGCCCGACCGGCGTGATCGCTGCACTCACCCTCGCCCGGTACGGCGTCCGTGCCGTCGCCCTCGAGCGGGACGAGGACCTCTACCCCCGGGCGCGTGCCGTGACCGTCAACGACTGGACGATGCGGATCTTCCAGGACCTCGGCATCGACGAGCGCGTCGAGAAGACGATCGACCCGCAGCGGGCCCTGCGCTGGATGACCTACGACGGCACGGAGATCATGCGGATCGAGCACCCGCCGTCGACACTGGGCCGCACACCGCGCTTCTACAACATCTACCAGCCCACGATGGAGGCCGAACTGCGCGCCGCCGCACAGGAGTACGGCGACCGCGTCACCGTCCACTACGGTGCCGAGGTCACCGGGATCGACCAGGACGACCACGGCGTCACCCTCACCGCGACGGACACCGCGACCGGCGCGACCCGCACCGTCCGAGCCCGCTACGCGATCGGCGCCGACGGCGGCAGCAGCGCGACCCGGGGCCGGGCGGGCTGCCAGTTGCTCGGCGACACCAACCACGTCACCTGGGTGGTCATCGACTGCCGCGTCAAGCGCTGGTGGCCCGACCGCGACTTCCTGACCTTCTGGTCCGACAAGGAGCGCCCGGTCGTCGACATCGCCCTGTCCGCGGGCAACCACCGCTGGGAGATCCCGCTCAAACCCGACGAGTCCCCGGAGGACTACCCGACCAGCACCGAGGTGTGGCCGCTGCTCACGGCGCTCGGAGTGACCGAGGACGACGTCGAGATCCACCAGCACGCCTTCTACCGGCACCACGTGCGGATGGCCGACACCTGGCGCCGGGGCCGGATCTTCCTGGCCGGCGACGCGGCCCACCTGATGCCGCCGTGGGCGGGCGCCGGGATGCAGACCGGAATGCGCGACGCCCACAACCTGGGCTGGAAGCTCGCCGGAGTCATCAAGGGCGAGCTGCCCGAGAGCTGGCTGGACACCTACGAGGCGGAGCGGCGCCCCAACGCCGAGTTCTACACCGGCCTCGCGGTCGGCCTCGGACGGGTCATCAAGCGGGAGGCCACCGAGGAGGAGCAGGCCGCCATGAACGCGGTGCCCGAGAACACGGTGACCCCGTACGAGCCGCCGCTGATCGCCCCGCCGGTGCTGGAGGGCGGATGGCTGAGGGGTCCACTGGGCGACGCCAGCATCGTCGGCCGGATGGTGCCGCAGCCCACCGTAGGCGACACCGCCGGCCGGATGGCTCGGCTGGACGACCTCCTCGGCCACGGTTTCGTCCTGCTCGGTGACGACGTCGACCCCGCGACCCTGCTGACGCCCGAGGAGAGGGCGGCCTGGGACGCGCTCGGCGCCCGCTGCCTCGCCGTACGGCCGAAGGCGTCGTACACGCGCGGTCCGGACGAACTGGTCGACCTCGACGAGGTCCTGCTGCCGTGGCTGCGCCGCTACGGCGCCCGCGTCGTGGCCCTGCGTCCCGACAAATTCGTGGCCGCGGCCGACACCGGCGGCCTCGCCGTCCCCGCCTGAGACCGGCCGCACCGGAACCACCGACCTGAGCACCCTGAGAACAAGGAGAGCGGACATGTCCGGAGTCAAGGAACTCGGATACGTCGTCTACGAGGTCGGCAGCCTCGCCGACTGGGAGCACTTCGGCGTCGGACTGCTGGGCATGCAGTACGGCGAGAGGACGGACGACGGCTTCACCCTGCGCACCGACGAGAAGGCCCACCGCTGGGTCGTCACCGAGGGCCCCGCCGACGACCTGGTCGCCACGGGCTACGAGGTCTCGGACGCGGCCGCGCTCGACGCGCTCGTCGCGAAGCTGCGCGCGGCCGGGATCGAGACGACCGAGGGCGACGCTGCCCTCGCCGCCGCCCGCAAGGTGGAACGGATCTTCGTCACCACCGACCCCATGGGCAACCGCGTCGAGCTGGTCACCGGCCTCGCCGACGCCCCCACGCCGTTCGAATCCGCGAAACTGCTCGGCGGTTTCGTGACCGGCGCCGGCGGCGCGGGCCACCAGGTTCTCCTGGCGCACGGTGTGCCGCGCGAGACCTACCTCGGCTTCTACATCGACCTGCTCGGCTTCAAGGTCAGCGACATCATCGTCGAGGAACTGGCCCCGGGCGTCGTCGCCGACCTGATCTTTCTGCACTGCAACGGCCGCCACCACACCGTCGCCTTCGGCGACCTGCCCTCGCCCAAGCGGACCCACCACTTCATGGTCGAGGTCACCGACATACGCGACGTCGGCCTCGCCTACGACCGCTGCATGGACGCCAAGCAGCCGTTCGAGATGACGCTCGGCATGCACCCCAACGACCAGATGTTCAGCTTCTACGTCCTCACGCCCTCGGGCTTCAGCATCGAGTACGGCTGGGGCGGGCTGATCATCGACGACGAGACCTGGGAGGTGAAGACGCTCGACAAGCTGCACAGCTGGGGCCACCGTCCCCCGGGCGTCGTCGCCGACCTGCTCGCCGCCGCACCCACGCCGCACGGAGAGGCCCACTGATGACCCTCGACCCCGACGCCATCGCGCGCACCGTCCAGACCGCCGACTGGAAGCTCCGCTACTACGAGGCGGGCTCCGGCCACCCGGTCGTCCTGCTGCACGGCAGCGGACCCGGCGCGACCGGCTGGAGCAACTTCGCCGGCAACATCGAGGCACTCGCCGAGCACTTCCACGTGTACGCCGTCGACATGCCCGGCTGGGGCGACTCGTCCGCGGCGACCGTCGAACAGCTCGACCACGTGACGGCGGCGATCCAGTTCCTGGACGCCCTGGGCATCGAGAAGGCCGCCTTCGTCGGCAACTCGATGGGTGGCCAGACCTCGCTGCGCCTGGCCACGGAACACCCCGACCGGATCTCGCACCTGGTCACCATGGGCCCGCCGGTCGGCCGCACGCCCACCCTCTTCGGCCCCGGCGGCGGCCCCTCCGAGGGCCTCAAGGTGCTGATCGAGGCCTACCACGACGCGAGCCCCGAGAACATGCGCCGACTCGTCGAGATCATGGTCTACGACAAGGCCCGGTTCGCCACCCCCGAACTGTGCCGGGCACGGTCGGACGCGGCACTCGCCCGACCCGACCACCTGCGCAACTACGTCGACGGCCTGCCGAAGGGCGCGCCGCTGCCGAAGTGGGTCGAGCCCGAGCTGCTGCCCGGGATCCAGGTACCGACCCTGCTCATCCACGGCCGTGACGACCGTGTCGTCTCCTACGAGACCTCGCTGTACCTGCTGGCGAACATTCCGAACAGCCGGCTGGTGGTGCTCAACCACTGCGGCCACTGGGCGATGATCGAGCACGCGGACGAGTTCAACCGGCTGGTCGTAGACTTCGTCACGAACAACTGATCCGGCGCATCCCCGCCGCCCCACCCGTTCAACAACCGCACATCCGCTCTCCTGGCACAGGTCACGTGCCCGCCAACAGGCGTCGGAAGAACTGGGGATGTCCCCGACGTCGCCGCACCGGCCCGTGACCAGGAGAGAACCATGACCGGCGTCTCCACGCTCGAAAGCCCCCCGCAGCCCGCGCCGCCCACCCGCTACACCGTCGCCCTCGCCCGTGACGAGGCGGACGTGCGGGCCGCACAGCGGTTGCGGTACGACGTCTTCGCCGGGGAGATGGGCGCCCTGCTGTCCACCCCGCAACCGGGGTACGACCTCGACCCCTTCGACGCCTACTGCGACCACCTGCTCGTGCGCGACACGACGACCGGACAGGTCGTCGGCACCTACCGGCTGCTGCCGCCCGAGCGGGCCGCGATCGCCGGACGGCTGTACGCGGAGGGCGAGTTCGACATCACCGCGCTGGCCCCGATCCGTCCCGGACTGGTCGAGGTGGGCCGCTCCTGCGTGCACCCCGACCACCGCGACGGCGCGGTGATCGGGCTGATCTGGGCCGGGCTGGCCCGCTACATGGTGGACCGCGGCCACGAGTGGCTGGCGGGCTGCTGTTCGATACCGCTGGCCGACGGCGGCGCCCTCGCCTCCGCCACCTGGGAGCGGGTGCGCGAGAAGAACCTGGCACCGCAGGAGCACCGGGTGCGCCCCCTGCTGCCGTGGATCCCGCGGGCCGACCTCCCGGCCGCGCCCCGCACCGAACTGCCCGCCCTCCTGCGTGGCTACCTCCGGCTCGGTGCCCAGGTCTGCGGAGCACCCGCGCACGACCCGGACTTCGGGGTCGCCGACCTCTACGTCCTGCTGTCGATGCGCCGGGTCAGCCCGCGCTATCTGCGGCACTTCCTCTCCCTCGTACCGGCCTGATGAGCCTCTGGCTGCCCAGCGCCCCCTGCACTCCGGGGGCGTGCGTGGAGACGACGGGGTCCACGGGGTCCACGGGGTCCACGGTTGCGGCCGTACCGCGCGCCGTGCTGCGGCTGACACTGGTCGCGATCCTCGTACTCGCCGGGGTCGTACTGTCGCCGCTCGGCCGGGGGAGGATCCCCGCCGACTGGGTCAGGCGCTGGTGCCGGGCGGTCGTCAGGGCCTCGGGGGTCCGGGTCCGCATCACCGGCACCGCCCCGCCCACCGGCGGCCTCCTGCTGGTCGCCAACCACATCTCCTGGCTGGACATCCCGCTGCTGGCCGCCGTCCGCCCGGCCCGGATGCTCGCCAAGACGGAGATCCGCCGCTGGCCGGTGGCCGGCGCGCTCGCCGCGCGCGGCGGCGCCCTGTTCATCGAACGGGACCGGCTGCGCGCCCTGCCCGAGACGGTGGCGCACATCGCCGGGGAGCTGCGCGCCGGCGCCGCGGTCGCCGCCTTCCCCGAGGGCAGCACCTGGTGCGGCCGTGCCCAGGGCGCCTTCCACCGGGCCGTCTTCCAGGCCGCCCTCGACGCCGGGGTGCCCGTCCAGCCGGTCCGCATCCGCTATCTGGGGCACGCCGGGGGAGCGGCCAGCACGGCCCCGGCCTTCGTCGGCGACGACTCCCTGCTCGCGTCCCTGTGGCGGGTGGCGACCGCACGCGACCTGGTCGCCGAGGTCGATGTGCGCCCCGTGCTCCCTCCGGGTGCCTGTCCGGACCGGCGCGCGCTGGCCCGCGCGGCCAGGCAGGACCTCCCCGACGACCGCGACCACGGCACCGACCCGCGCTCGACCGCAACCTGCGGCCACACCGCTGCGGGTCACGTCCCCGTGGGTCACGCGCTCGTGGGTCGGGTCTCTGGCAGGGATGCTGTCGCGGGTCACGTCCCTGTGGGTCACGTCCCTGTGGGTCACGTCCCTGTGGGTCACGTCCCTGTGGGTCACGTCCCTGTGGGTCACGCCCCTGCGGGTCGGACCTCTGCTGGCGATGCTGTCGCGGGTCACGGGCTCGCGGGAGACACTCTCGCGGGTCGGGCCTCTGCTGGGGATGCTGTCGCGGGTCACGGGCTCGCGGGAGACACTCTCGCGGGTCGGACCTCTGCTGGGGATGCTCTGGCGGGTCAGGTCTCCGCCGGGGGTGCTCCCGTGGGTCACATCCCCGCCGGCGGGGACGCCCTCGCGGGACGCGGTTTCGCCGGGCGCGGCTCCGCCGGTACGCCCCCCGCCGGGGCGGCCATCCGGCCGCCCCGGCCCCGCGTGCCGGCTCAGACGCGGCGCACGGTGTGCAGGGACTCGGCGTAGAGGCCCGTGCCGTCGAGCAGTGAGGCGCCGGCCAGGTCGGCCATGGTGGGCCCGTTGACCGTCTTGCGGCTGGACAGGAAGCGCCGCTTGCCGGCCGCGTCCCGTCCGAGGTAGATCCCCACATGGTCGACCGTGGCGGTCCGCGGGTCCCCGTCGTCCCCGGAGTCGGCGTCGAACAGCACGAGGTCACCGGGCTGGAGCAGGTTCGCGGCCGGCGGGCGTACCCCGTCGGTCCGGTCGATCAGCACACCGGGCGTGTGGTCGGCCATGTCGCGGGACTGGCGCGGTATCCGGTTCCCGGACGTGTCCGCCTTCGCGGCCATGGGAACGCCCATGTGGTAGCCGTAGACCATGCGGGTGTACCCCGAGCAGTCGAGATTCCCGGCCTGCTTGCTCGACGGCCCGGTGTAGGCGCCGTCGGGGAAGGTCCAGCCGACGTCCATGTACTCGTGGAAGTCGGCGCCCACCATGCGGTACCCCTGCGCGTTCAGATAGCCGTAACCGGCCTCGCCCAGGACCTGCTTGCCCTGCGCCGGTCCGTCCCCGGCGGTGACCGCGGGGGCGCCCGGAAGGAACATCGCGGCGTAGGAGAGCACGTCCGGCACGGTGGAGCCGGCCCAGCCGCGGATCGTCCGCTCCAACTCGGCCGTCCAGGTGCCGTCGAAGGGTTCGGGCAGCACCCGCACCCAGTCGTCGTGGGTGACGCTCGGCGGGGTGTGCCAGTTGGCGGCGCTCACCTCGAAGCGGCTCGCCTTCAGAGTGACCGGCAGGTTGGTGCAGCCGGTGTTGGCCAGGGCGCGCAGCCCCACGCGGCCCTTGCCGAAGGCCGAGTCGTCGACGTCGAAGGCCCACGTGGACGGCTCGGCGGTGGCGGAACGCCATGCCTTCGCCCGGATCCGGGAGCCCTCGCGGCGCACCCGGATCGTCCAGTCCGTGTTCGCCGGATTGCCCGTCGCCAGCGTGACGGCCGGGGCCAGCTGGGTGACGGCGTCGTCGACCTCCTTCTCGACGCGGAACTCGACCGCCCCCGTGGTCAGGAAGGACAGCCGGGCCCGGTAGTTGTTGTGGGTGCTCTGGTAGCCGAAGGTCAGCCCGTACGAACAGGCCTGACCGGTGGGCACCTTGTCGAACCGGGCCACGGACCGCACGTCGAGATCGGTGACCTCGTCGTCCCGCAGACTGGCGTGCCGGCTGACACCCGTGGTGGTGAGGGCGATCAGGCCGGTGCCCGGTACGACCGAGTGGTCGTCGGGGCCGGAGGGGAGCGTGTTCCAGCTGCCGCCGCCCGGCGAGCTGCCCCAGCCCGTCAGTGTGCGCTGGAAGTCGTCCACGAAGGACCGCTTGTTCTCGGTGAACGTTCTTCGCGGGCCCGGCAGGACGACGGTCCGGGCGCCGTGGGTCAGCAGTGCGACCCGTCTGCCGTTCGAAAGGACCTCCGTGCGGGCCGGGGCCCCGGACAGCACGGAGACGGCGAGCGGCGACACCAGTGTCACCGGCGTGAAGTAGGAGGCGTCCAGCGCGGGCAGGGTCACCGAGGAACGGGCCGAGGTCGGACCCGCCGGTGCCGGGAGGGGATCGACGGGCGCGGGGGCGGCGTCGGCCCGGGCGGGAGCCGCCGCCAGGCCGGTGAGCGGGACGGAGGCCGCGGAGGCGGCGAAGGCGGCGAGCAGGCCGCGACGAGAGGTGTGGATCATGCAAGTCATGATCTCCCCCGTACCGCGACCGGACCCGCCGGACGCGTCAATTCGCCTCAGATACGGCGGCGTTGTGCGGCCGGGACCGTTGGAGTTCTAGGCGTCCCGCCGTACGGCCCGCGCCAGATAGGGAGCCGTGGCGCTCCCCGCCGCCCGCGCGACCTCGACCGGCGGTCCCGCCGCCACGATCCGGCCGCCCGCGTCGCCGCCGCCCGGGCCGAGATCGACGACCCAGTCGGCGCCGGCCACGACGGACATGTCGTGCTCGACGACGATCACGGTGTGCCCGGCGTCGACCAGGCCGTGCAACTGCCGCATGAGCACCTCGACATCGGCCGGGTGCAGTCCGGTCGTCGGCTCGTCGAGGAGGTAGAGGGTGTGGCCGCGGCGGCCGCGCTGCAGCTCGCTCGCGAGCTTGATGCGCTGGGCCTCACCGCCGGACAGTTCGGTGGCGGGCTGACCGAGTCGCAGATAGCCGAGGCCGACGTCGAGGAGGGTGCCGAGACTGCGCGCCACGGCCGGGGTGTCGGCGAAGAACTCCGCCGCGCTCTCCACCGTGAGGTCCAGCACCTGGCCGATGTTCCGCCCGCGGTAGGTCACTTGAAGCGTCTCGGGGTTGTACCGGGCCCCGCCGCAGTCCGGGCACGGAGCGTATGTGCTCGGCAGGAACAGCAGCTCCACGCTGACGAATCCCTCGCCCTGGCAGGTCTCGCACCGGCCTCCCGCGACGTTGAAGGAGAACCGTCCGACCCCGTAACCGCGCGTCCGCGCCTCGTCGGTGTCCGCGAACACCTTCCGTACCACGTCGAACAGGCCCGTGTACGTGGCCAGGTTGGAGCGTGGCGTGCGCCCGATCGGCTTCTGGTCGACGCGGACCAGCCGCCCGACACCGGCCTGCCCCTCCGTGATCTCACCGATCAGCGTGGACTTCCCGGACCCCGACACCCCGGTGACCGCGGTGAACGCGCCGAGCGGGAACTCCGCCGTCACCGCGCGCAGGTTGTGCCGAGTGACCGGCCCCACCATCAACTGCCCACGCGCACGCCGCACTTCGCGCACCGGCCCGGGGGAGCCGTCGAACAGGAACCGGCCCGTCGCGGACTCCGCGACCCCCGCCAGCTCGGCGACCGGTCCGCTGTGCAGCACCCGACCGCCATGCTCCCCCGCCCGCGGACCGACGTCGACGACCCAGTCGGCACCGCGCACCACGTCGAGGTGGTGCTCCACCACGAACACGGAGTTGCCCGCCGCCTTGAGCCGTTGCAGAACCGTGAGCAGGGCCTCGGTGTCCGCCGGGTGCAGCCCCGCCGACGGCTCGTCGAGCACGTACACCACCCCGAACAGCCCCGACCGCAGTTGCGTGGCGAGACGCAGCCGCTGCAACTCGCCCGCCGACAGCGTGGGCGACGCCCGGTCGAGGCTGAGATAGCCCAGACCCAGTTCGACGACCGGCGCGATACGGGACTTCAGGTCCGCGGTGAGCACCCGCGCGGCCTCGGAGGTGCCGCTCAGGTGCTCCGCGAGTTCGGTCAGCGGCAGCGCGGCCAGCTCGGCGATGGTGCGCCCCGCGAAGGTCACGGCCAGCGCCTCGGGCCGCAGCCTGCTGCCGCCGCAGGCCGGGCAGGGGGCGGCGGTGAGGAAACGCTCCGCCTTGGTCCGCAGGGCAGTGCTCTTCGAATCGGCGAACGTCTTCATCACATACCGCCGGGCGCTCATGTACGTGCCCTGGTAGGGCCGTTGGATCCGCTCGGCGTCCCGCACCGGGTGCACGGTCACCACCGGCTGCTCGTCCGTGAACAGGATCCACTCCCGCTCTCCGGCGGGCAGCTCACGCCACGGCCGGTCCACGTCGTACCCCAGCGCGTCGAGGATGTCCCGCAGGTTCTTGCCCTGCCAGGCACCCGGCCAGGCGGCGATCGCGCCCTCACGGATCGACAGCGAGGGATCGGGGACCAGCAGCGCCTCCTCCGTGCGGTGCACCTGCCCGAGACCGTGGCACTGGGGGCAGGCCCCGGCCGCCGTGTTCGGCGAGAACGCGTCCGAGTCCAGCCGCTCGGCCCCCGGCGGATAGTCCCCGGCACGGGAGAACAGCATCCGCAGCGAGTTCGACAGGTTGGTGACGGTGCCCACGGAGGACCGCGACGTCGGCGCCGCCCGCCGCTGCTCCAGCGACACGGCCGGCGGCAGCCCGGAGATCTCCCCGACCTTCGGCGCCCCCACCTGGTGGATCAACCGCCGCGCGTAGGGCGCCACCGACTCGAAGTACCGCCGCTGGGCCTCCGCGTAGATCGTCCCGAACGCCAGCGACGACTTCCCCGACCCCGACACCCCCGTGAACACCACCAGCGCGTCCCGCGGAACATCCACGTCCACCCCTTGGAGGTTGTGCTCACGAGCACCACGGACGCGGACGTACGGGTCGTGCGGGCTGTGCATGGAGGGGCTCCGTACGGGGGTGCGGACGAGAAGAGGCAAACCCTGAAATTCTACGCGAGCGGTCCTGCCGGCCGGCGGGCCCGGCGGGTGGGCCGTCGCTCAGGGGGCGGCGGGGCCCCGCAGCGAGGTGGTGAGCAGTTCGATCATGCGGCCGTAGCGGGCGGGGAAGTCGACGTGCGCGGCGAGGAGCGCGGGGTCCTCGACGGCGGCGACGACGGTGGGTCCGGGGTGGGCGAACGGCCACAGGCCGGCGATGAGCACGATGGTCGCCGAGGCCAGCTCCCCCGCGGCTGTCGGGTCCAGTTCGGGGAGGCGGGCGTGGATGATGCCGGCGAGCCGGTCGTTGCTGGCCAGCGCCTGGCGCTTGTAGGCGCGGACCGTCTCCACCGGGACCGTGCGTTCCAGCACGCTGGCCAGCACGCTCGCCAGCTCGCACATCACCGGCCGGGCGGCGAGTGAGGCGGCGTAGGCCGCGGCGAACCCGCGCACCCGCGCTGCCGGCCCGGTGCCGTCCGCGTCGGCGGGCGCCAGCTCGGCCGGGAGCGCGTCCAGCCAGGCGCCGTAGGCCCGGTTGAGGAGCTCCAGGAAGACCGCCTCGCGGTTCTCGAAGTACCGCAGCACGTTCGAGGTGGCGATCCCCGCCTGCCGGCCGATGTCGCGCAGGGTGATGTCCGCGACCTGCGACGTCTCCAGCAGGTGCTCGGCCGCGTCCAGGATCGACTGTCTGCGCAGCTCCCGGTTCTCGGGGCTGCGCGCGCGGATGAACCCCTGCTTCGTCTCGCTCATGACCCTCTCTTCGCTCGCGGTGTCCCCGCGGTCAGGATATCGACCCTCCTGGTTAAGAGAACTGGATTCTGTTACCGTCGGAGAAGAGTTAAGAGAATGCCGTTCGGCTAACTTGGCCGGACCGGTCCGGACGGATCCGGGAGGACATCGTGATCACGTTCGACAAGCTGCTGGTGGGCGGGGCCTGGACCGCCCCCGCCACCTCAGGCGTCCTGGAGGTCCGCTCCCCGCACGACCAGTCCCTGGTGGGCGTCGTGCCCGAGGCGTCCTTCGCCGACGTCGACCGTGCCGTGGCAGCGGCCCGCGAGGCCTTCGACCACGGCCCCTGGCCACGGCTGGCGCCCGGGGAACGGCGACGGGTGGTCGCCCGGTTCAACGAGCTGCACGCGGCGCGCGCCGGCGAACTGGCCGCGCTCATCACCTCGGAGAACGGCTCGCCGATCTGGTTCACCGGCTGGCTTCAGCGCAGCCTGAAGGACTTCAACGACGACTTCCTCGACGTCGCCGCCGGTTTCGACTGGGAGTCCGAACTGCCCGGCCGGGACGGCCATCGCACCGTGGTGCGCCGGGCCCCCGTGGGCGTTGTCGCGGCGGTGATCCCGTGGAACGCGCCGCACCAGTCCGCCCTGGTCAAGCTGGTCCCCGCGCTGCTCGCGGGGTGCACGGTGATCCTCAAGCCGTCGCCCGAGACGGCCGTGGACGGCCTGCGGCTCGCGGAACTCCTCGCCGAGGCGGGCTTCCCGGAGGGCGTGATCAGCGTGCTGCCCGCCGACCGGGAGGTCAGCGAGTACCTCGTCGCCCATCCCGGCGTCGACAAGATCGCGTTCACCGGCTCGACCGCGGCCGGGCGCCGTATCGCCGCCATCGCCGGTGAGCGGTTCAAGCGCGTCAGCCTGGAACTCGGCGGCAAGTCCGCCTCCATCGTCCTGCCGGACGCGGACGTCGACCGGGCCGCCGCGGCGCTGAAGGGCCTGTCGCTTGGCAACAACGGCGAGGCCTGTGTCGCCCACACCCGCATCCTGGCCCCGCGCAGCCGCTACGACGAGGTCGTCGACGCGATCGCCGCCATGATGCGCGGCGCCACCGTGGGCGACCCGATGGACCCGGACACCTGGATCGGCCCCATGGTCAAGCAGGCCCAGCAGCAGCGCGTCCGGTCCTGCGTCGAGGCGGGCATCGCCGAAGGCGCCCGCCTGGTCCTCGGCGGCCCCGGCGCTCCGGACACCCCGGGCCTGGAGAAGGGCTTCTACGTGCGCCCGACCCTCTTCGCCGACGTCGCCAACACCATGACGATCGCCCAGGAGGAGATCTTCGGCCCGGTCCTGGCGGTCATCCCGTACGACACCGAGGACGAGGCCGTCGCCATCGCCAACGACTCCGCCTACGGGCTCGACGGCGGCGTGTGGACCGCCGACCCGGAGCACGGCCTCGAAGTCGCCCGCCGCATCCGCACCGGCACCTTCAGCGTCAACGGCGCCTCCCGCGACATGCGCGCACCGTTCGGCGGCTTCAAGGCCAGTGGCCTCGGCCGCGAGTTCGGCCCGGCGGGCCTGAGCGCCTACACCGAGTACCAGTCCATCGCCCTGTGATCACCGCGAGGTGCCCGGCACCGCCCGAACAGCACGTACCCACCCCCGCGAGAACCGCGCCTACCGACGCCCGGGCGGCACCGCCTCCTCCACCGCGTAGCCGGGCACGGACGGCCACCGAACGGTCAGCACCACCGACTCCTCCTCCGCGAACCACGAGTGGTCCACTCCACGCCCCCACACCACGTAGTCCCCCTGCTCCTCCAGAAGAACGCTGCGGCCCGGGAGTTCCACCCGGAAGCGCCCCCTGATGAGCACCAGCAGAGCCGTACGTTCCTCCCCCTCCACCCACCGCAACCGCTCGTCGCCACGGGGATGAACCCCCCACTTGATCTCCACGGCCTCACTGCGACGCGGATCGCCGGCCTCCTTGAAGTGCCCGAGCAGCCACCCCCGATCCAGCGCCGCGTCCTTGCCCGCGTTCCCCACATACACACTGTCACTCACGCGGGCGGACGCTAGCAGCCGGCGCACAAGGGTGTCCGTCGTGGACACGGCAGGTTCCGTCAACTCTCGTGTCCGGATGAGAGTTTCGCACCCTGACGAACTCACGGGACTTCTAGGATGATCGCGTAGAACACTCTTGGAGGGCCGAGTGGCAACCACAAGCTCAGGCACGGAACGGCTCACCCTGTCTCTCGTCGCGGGTTATGCCGGCTCGGGCAAGTCGGAGGCCGGCAAGTTACTGGCGGCGGCGACGGGCTGGGCGATGCTCGACAAGGACACGCTCAGCCGTCCCATGACGGAACGACTCCTGCAGGCCATGGGAGGCGACCCGGACGACCGGCACAGTCCGGCCTACCTGGAGCACGTCAGGCCGCTGGAGTACGAGTGCCTCATGAAGGCAGCCTGGGAAAACCTCGAATGCGGCATTTCCGTGGTCCTGGTGGCCCCCTTCCTCACCGAGGCCGCCGATACTCAATGGACCAGCCGAGTCACGAGGCGATGCCGTCGGCTCGGCGCCCGGTTCGAGGCACTGTGGGTGGACAGCGACACGGAGTCCATGCGCGAGCGCCTGATCTCACGTAACGCCTCCCGGGACACCTGGAAGCTCGCCCACTGGCCCGCGTACGTGAACGGCATCGACCTCACGCTGCGTCCGGTCACCCCGCATCACCTGATCGACAACTGCATCACCGCGTCACGGCCACTGGCCGAGCAGTTGGAAGCCGTGGCGCACCGTCTGCTGGAGAGGCCATGACCGCCGTCGTCCTTTACGGTCCGCCGACCGCCGGGAAGGACACCATCACCGCTGCGTTGTCCGCTGTCGACCCCCGGTTCCAGCTGCTCACGAAACTCAAGCAAGGGACGGGGCGGTCAACCGGATACCGATTCGTCACGGAAGGCGAACTGAACGAATTGCGTGACCAGGGCCGCGTCGTGGTGGAGACCCGGCGCTACGGCAACGTCTACGCCGTCGACGGCCACTTGCTGGAAGAGTCCCGGGCGCGCGGGCTGGTGCCGGTCGTGCACATGGGGAACGTCAGCGATCTGCGCACCCTGCTGAGCCGTACGGAGACCGGATGGCTGCGGGTGTTGCTGTGGGTACCGAGGGACGTGTGCGAGACCCGCTCCCGCACGCGGGGCGATGCCGACACCGCCAAGCGGCTGAGAGCCTGGGACGAGACCGTACAGGACCTCCTCGACTCCGACCTGAACGACCTCTTCGACCTGGTGGTGCGCACCGACAGGGTGGAACCCGAGGAAGCGGCGAAGAAGGTCGCCGCCGCGCTGGACCGCCCGGTTTCCGCACGCCTGCCCGAAGAGCTTCGGGCGGCCTTGGACCTCACGACCTGACGACGGTCACGTACAGAGGAAGCCTGTCACCGCAAGCAGTAGGGGGATGCCTGTGGGAGCGATCCGCACACTCGAGGACCTGGCGAGGATCGGCCGGCAACGCACCGTCGCCGGCCGCAGCGTCCACTTGCGTCAGGAGGAGGTGGAGGCGGATCTCCTTCTGGACGCCGTCTCCGCTGACCGGGTCACCCTCGAACGAGTCACCATCGACGGGACACTGACCATTCGCTCCTGCCACATCGACGAACTCGTCATAGACCATGTGGAGGCAGACGCCGTCTTCGTGGCCAACTCGCGAATCGGGCGCCTGACGGTGCGCAACGCCCCCGTGGGATGCGAAGTGATCATCACCGACACCTCGCTCGTGTCCCTGGCCCTCCACTCCTGCGGCACCACCCGGCTGGAGCGCCTGCGCGTCGAGGAGCTCGCCCAGCTCAACGCGCTGCGCGGAGACGTTCGCATCACCCAGACCCGCTTGTCTGCCCTGGCAGTCAAGAGTCAGGTCACCGCGGGGCGCCTCGGTCGCCCGCGCGTGGACGTCCGTGCACTGCGTGCTCGCGAGGACATCACCTTCGACGATCTCTGGCTGTCCGCCCTCGATCTGCGTGACGCCGAAGCGAAGGAGCTGAACCTGCAACGGGTGCGTCTGGACGAGCCCTTGCGAGCCACGGAGCTGCGGTGCAGCGAGACCTTACGCGTCAACGGGCTGGTGGTCCCCGCCGGGGAACGCAGCACGATCACCGAGAGCACCGTACGAGGTCCCGTGGAGGTGCGTGACCTCCAGGTCTGCGAGGGCGGCCGCAGCCGACCGGGCGTGAAGGCCTGCCTGTCCCTGGACAACAGCAGCGTGATGCGCTTGACGGCCACCTCCGTGGAGCCGACGGTGATCAGCCTCCGCGGGTCCTCGGTCACCGACACCCTCGGACTGCCCGGCGGCGGCTCGCGCTACAGCCTCGACGCCAACTCCAGTGTCGGCGACATGGAACTCGCCGGTCAGGTCTTCCGCGACGGACGCCAGATCGTCGCCTTCCTGGAGCGTTCCTTCACCGAAGTGACGGGCACAGCCATGGAGTCGGTCAGAGCGGCGCTGGTCAGACGGAACAGGAACCGCGAGGTCGACCAGCTCTACTACCTCACCCGGCAACGCGAGGCTTCCCTGCTTCCGTTGTTCAGGCGCAGTGCTTCCCGCGGGGTCCTCGGAGGCGTCCTCGGCTGGGGCGTACGAGCCCGTAATCCCGCACGGGTCCTCCTGGCGGGAGTCCTCCTGACCGCCGTCGGACTTCACTTGGCGGGTCCCCTGCGCGGCGCCGGCCAAGGTGTGTTGGACGTGACGTCCGCAGCGAAGTCCCTGGTTCTGGCGCTCGCGCTGTGGCTGAACGTCGGCACCGGCCTGCCGTCGGAACTCAAGACCGCGCAATGGACGGCACTGGCCGTGGCGTTCACCTCGGCCGGTCTGCTGTTCACCACCCTCATCGTGGGCATCGTCATCCGGAAACTGGTTCGCTGAGCAGTCCGGGCGGTCGGATGACAGGCTGAGGGCCATGGAAGAGAGCACAGAGCCCGCCGTCACGTACGGACTGCGAGAGCGGACGTTCCTGGTCACCGGCGGCACCCGCGGCCTCGGTCTCGCCGTCGCGCGGCTCCTTGCCGCGGACGGCTCGTCCCTGGCCATCTGCGGACGTGACGCCACCCGGCTCGCCCGAGCCGCGGCCGAACTGGAGCAGGAGTACAACACGCGGGTGATCACCGGAGCCGTGGACGTCCTGGCGCCGGACGAACTGGAGGACTTCACGAACCAGGCCGGGTGCGCGCTCGCCGGACTCGACGGCCTGGTGGCCAATGTCGGCGGCAAGCGTGGCGGCGGACTCCTCGACTCCACGCGCGAGGACTGGCAGACGACTTGGGAACTGAACGGCGGCCATGCGGTCCGGGCCGTCCGAGCAGGACTGCCTCACCTCCGAGCGGGCAGCTCCGTCGTACTGGTCTCCTCCATCTCCGGCTGGAAGCCACGGTTCCCCGCCCAGTACGGGGCTGCCAAGTCCGCCGAGATCTATCTGGCCGGAGCACTGTGCCAAGAACTTGCCCCGCACCGCGTCCGGGTCAACACCGTGAGCCCCGGCTCCATTCTCCTGCCGGGAAAGAGCTGGGATCGCCTACGCCTGCGGGACCCGGAGACGTACGCCGCCTACGCGCAACGCAACCCGAGCGGGCGTTTGCTCAATGCCGATGAGGTGGCTCGTGTGATCACCTTCCTCCTCTCCCCGGCCTCCGGCGCCGTGAACGGCGCCCACATTCCGGTGGATGGCGGACAACCCCAGGCCGGCCTCATCCTCGCCCCTGGTCCGCGCGCTACCCGAGAAGGGGAGCCCGGGTAGCGGAGATACTCTGCCTGGGACCTCGATACGGACGCGGTCCGCGGATCCCTGCCCGCGCTGCTGTGGACCGGGCTGGTGGAGAGGCAGGACGGGGACCGCGGCACGCTCAAGCTCACCTGGGCCGGAGCGGCGGATCCGAAGCCGCCGCCACAGAGGATCGAGGACGTAGGCGCCGTCGAACGGGACCAACGGGGCGAACTCCTGGACTCCGGCCGCTGTCGAGGCCAGCGCGTTCCCCGGCTCAGAACCCGCTGACGTGCACCTCCAGTCCGGCAGCGACCCAACGACCCCGGAATTACGTGGAACGCAGGCCTGCCCTGGCTGCTGCACTGGGTCCGCGGGCAGCTCCGACAGGGTGAGAACGGCGGGGCAGCCGGGTGAGAGATGTCGCCGGTTTACGGGGCCCCACCGCTGTGGGCGTGGGGGATGCGCGGCGCCACCGAGCAGCCAGGATGCGGTCGGCGTACGGCAAGGTGGGTGGCACCGAGGCGTTTCCAGTGCGAACCGCTACCGTGCGCAGCCCACTGTGCCGCCGCCCCACGGTCCGGCCTTCCAGCAGAACGCCCGGACCGAGGCGTATGTCTCGGTAGGATTCTCCTTCGGCAGTTCCGAGGCGCAGGACGTGGGTATGTACGCCTACATCCGGCCTGAGCCGGATGGTCTGGAGAACCGGTCGTGGAGTGTCGACGGTGCGGCCTGGCATCCTGACGCCGGTCTGGTACACGAGCAGGACGCCGCCTGCCCTGGCCCACACCCAGTACGACCACTGAGAGCAGCAAGCGACAAGGAGCGCCCGGACGTGGGCGGCACCGTCCGCTCACCGGGTGTTGCGTCAAGGACATCGACGTTCACCCACCGCAATTCTGTACGAGCTGCGTCGTCAGCCGCCCAACCCGCCCGAGGCGAGCCTGTCGCTCACGTCGCTCACCAGCCGGCGCCCCAGGTCCTCGGCGCGCGAGAGGAGGTCGTCGAAGTCCGTGAGGCGACGGAAGGCTGCGGCGTAGGCCGCCTGTTCCGCCAGGGGCAGGGGCAGCACCTGCAGGCGCCGGATGTCCACCCGGGACGAGCTGGAGGCGTGGGTGCCGGCCTGGCGTCCGTTGGCGGGGGCGCGCAGGCAGCCGGCCAGGAAGTGGGCGTCCAGTTTCTCCGGGTCCACCCGCAGCGCGTACAACTGCGGGCCCAGCGCCGTCGGCGGCCCTTGGTGCACCCAGGCCCTGAAGGCCCGGATCACTCCGGCGACCACCACGTCACCCTCCTCGGCCACGGCGTGGGCCGAGCCTTCGGGGACACGCCCGCTGGGAGCGCCGTCCATGAGCAGGTCGGGAACGGTGAGCATGGGCAGGCCCGCCGCGCCGGCCGATGGGGCGCTGTCCAGTGGTTGCTGCCCGGCGATCAGGGTCAGGGCGCCCGCCTTGACGAGGTCACCGACCGTGGCCGTGGTCTGCGGTGTCCGGGGCTGCAGGTCCAGTCCGGCCAGGTACTGTGCGCAGCCGGTGAGGTCGGCCAGACGGGTCGTCAGCTCGCGCCAGGATGCCGCGAGTTCAGCGTGGGAGGGCTCCTTTCCGGAGGCGGCGTAGCGGCCCGGGGTGACGTCGACCTCGTCGTCCAGAAGATCGAGCAGAGGAACCCGGACGGCGCCCTCCGGCGGGTTCCGGTCCGGCTGGTCGACGACTTCCAGGGCGGCGAGGACGAACGATCGGAGGGCATCCCAGTCGGGTCCGGGCTCGCGCGCACCGGGCCTGGCGAACCGCGTGGCGTCCACCAGGAGGGCGTCCTGCCCGACAGGAGTCGCGTAGGGACTGTCCGGCAAGGCGCGCAGAATCCACAACTGGAGCGAGACGCTGTGCGGTTGCGCGCTCCCGGGCGGCAGCGCCACAACCGCCCGCAGCACACCGGTGCGCAGCAGGGAGGCCCGGATGCGGCGGCCCGCCTTGCGTGAGGCGACGGCGGGTGGCAGGACGACGACCGCCGTCCCGCCGGGCCTGAGGTGGGACAGCAGGTGTTGCACCCAGGCCAGTTCCGGCTCGGTGCGGGGTGGCAGACCGTGCGTCCAGCGCTGGTCCGTTGCCAGTTCCTCGTAGCCCCAGTCGCGCTCGTTGAAGGGCGGATTGCACAGGGCTATGTCGGCGAGTGTCCCGGCGAAGCAGTCCTCGCGCAGCGCGTCGGCCGTGGCGACCTCCGTACGGATGTCGCGGTCGTCGGCGATGAAGCCCAGACGGGCGGAGGTCAGCGCGGCGAGCGCCGGGTCCCGTTCGCAGGCGAGCACCGTCAGACCGGTCCCGTCGTACTCGTGGGCGACCGCTGCGGGCAGGTGCCCGGTGCCGCAGGCCGGGTCGAGGACCGTCAGCCCGTCCTCGTCACCGTCGAGCCGGACGGCGAGAGCTGCCCGTGCCATCAGCGCGGCGAGCTGTGCCGGTGTGGTGCTGAGTTGCCGTACATGCGTCTCCAGCCACCGCTGCAGCAGGAACTCGAAAGTCTCGCGAGGGCCCTCCCTGCGCCCCAGCTTGGCCGCCTCGATCACCAACTCTCCGGCCTGTACAGACAGTTGAGGGTGGGTGGTCCGAGCCCGGGAGGAGCGCATCCGGCGGGCCGCCTCGGCCACGGCCAGCCCTGACTCGTCCCTGCTGCCCAGCGCCTCGAAACGCGGCCACAGAAGTTCACGGCCGCCGACGTCCTTGAGCTTGCCGTTGTCGCGCAGCCAGTGCTCGACCTCCGCCAGCGAGAACTGCGGACTGACGTCGGTGCCGCCGATACGGGTGGGAAACGAGTCGTGGCGGCGTCGCCAGTTGCTCACCGCGGCGCGGCCGACTCCGGCGATCCGAGCGATTTCGGCCAGGCTGACGGGTACGGCGTCGGTTGTACTCATCGAAGGCTCTCCGGGGTGTGTGGCCGCCGGGCTGGGCGGCGCCCCAGCGGCCGTAGTGCATGGCAGGCTACTACGCTCATTGACTTTGTTCACAGACCGAAGCCCCGAACATCTGTGTGGGAAGTGTGGAGGACGGGAAAATGCAGAGCCCCGAGCCGGGAATGGTGCTCCATGACCGCTATCAGCTGGCGTCGATCCTCGGCCGAGGTGTCATGGGCCAGGTGTGGCTCGGTCGCGACCAGCGCCTGGAGCGACCTGTCGCCATCAAGACCGTGGCGGCGGAGTTGCTGGCCGTGCCGTGGAGCCGCGAGGCGGCCCTGACCCGCTTCCACCGGGAGGCGCGGGCCGCGGCCCGCCTCGACCACGCCAACGTCACGACGGTCTTCGACGCGTCGATCACGGACGACATCTGCTGGCTGGTGATGGAACTCATCGACGGCACGACGCTGGAGCACCTCTTCGACCAGCACGAGGACGGCCGGCTCGACGTGGCCTCGGCCGCCGCCGTCGCCGCTCAGCTGTGCGCCGGACTGTCCGCGGCACACATCGCCGGGCTCGTCCACCGCGACCTCAAACCGCAGAACGTCATGGTCCGCCGCGACGGAGTGGTGAAGATCCTCGACTTCGGCCTGGTGAAACTGCTCTCCGACGCCGACCCCCGGCTGACCATGACCGGCGAGGGTGTCGGCAACATCTCCTTCGCGTCGCCCGAGTTGCTGTCCGGCCGCGACCCGCTCGACGGCCGCAGCGATCTCTACGCGGTCGGCTGCCTCCTGCACCACATGCTCACCGGTGACACCCTCTTCGCCACCGACCAGCCGGCCCTCCTCGCCTCCCGCCATCTGAGCGCACCCCCGCCCCTCGTCGCCGACGCGGGCGTCAAGGTGCCCCGCGACCTGCAGGAGCTGATCACGGCGCTGCTCGCCAAGAGCCCGGACGACCGCCCCTCCTCCGCCGCCGAGGTCTACGCGGCCCTGGGCCCCCACCTGCCGGACCCGGATCTCACACGCGCCACCCGTCCCGGACTGCCCGAAGATCCCCGACGCCCGTTCCTGCTCCCGCAGGGTCCGAGGCCCGTGTGAACGATGAGACAATGACCGCTCCGGCCGGGCGGCGCCGCGAAGCTCCCGGCCAGGGGCTGGGAGGGGCGCCCGCGGGCGCCGGGACTGGAGACGGGCGCAATGCGGCGAAGCCTGGGACGGTACGAACTCACGCGTGAACTGGGCCGGGGCGGCATGGGGGTCGTATGGGCGGCGTACGACGCCGCTCGCGGCCGCGACGTAGCGGTCAAGGTCCTCGCACCGCGCGGTCGGGGCGGCGAACCCAGCACCCTGGAACGCCGATTCCTCCGCGAAACCCGTCTCACCAGCCGCCTGAACCACCCGGGTATCCCCGCCGTCCACGATCACGGCAGCCAGGACGGCGAGTTGTACCTGGTCATGGACCTCGTTCCCGGACGCGCTCTGGACTCCGTCCTCAAGAGCGACGGCCCGCTGACCGTCGAGCAGGCCGCGGACATCACGCGGCGCACCGCCGAGGTCCTCGCCTACGCCCACGGCCAGGGCGTCGTGCACCGCGACCTCAAACCCTCCAACCTGATGATGACCCCCGACGGGGAGATCAAGGTCCTGGACTTCGGCGTCGCCGCCGCCCTGGAGCCCGAGCCGGGCGAGACCCGCTTCACCGCGCCCAACGCCACGCCCGGCACGGTCATTTACATGGCACCCGAGCAGGCCGTCGGCCGGACGGTCCCCGCGAGTGACCTGTACTCGCTCGGCTGCGTGCTGTACGAACTGCTCACCGGCGCCCCGCCGTTCACCGGCGGCAGCCAGTTCGTGCTGTACCACCGGCACGCCACCGAACCCGTGCCGCCACTCACCGACCGCCGCTCCGACGTCCCCGACGGGCTGCGGGCCCTCGTGGAGCGGCTGCTGGAGAAGAAGCCCGAGGACCGCCCCGCCTCGGCCGTGGAGGTGGCCGCCCTGCTCGCCGCCTGGACTCCCCGGCGGGCTCCGGCTTCCCCCGCACCGCCCGCACACCCGCGCCTCGCCGAGATCGCCGCCGTGCGCCGCTCCGGACGCCCCGCCCGCGCCCTGGAGGAGTACGAGCAACTCATGGCCACACCGGGCCTCGCACACGCCGACCTCCTCACTGCCCGTGCCGGAGCCGCCCTGTCCACCGGGGCGCTGGGCAACACCCGTGAGGCCCTGAACGAGCTGAAGTCGGTGCTGGCCGAACAGCGCAGCCTGCTCGGCCCGGGTGACCCGGCCGTGCTGGACACCCGCTACGAGATCGCCGTACTCCTGGTCCGCACGGGAGAGCGCCACGCGGCCGCGGAACTGCTGCGCCGGCTGGCCGCGGAGGAGGACGGGGTCCTGCCGGCCGAGTCCGGGCCCGGACGCAGCCGAGCCCTGCTGGCCCGACTGCAGCGCATGACCTGAGCCGGCGCCACCCCCGCACGAACCCCCAACTTTGTAATCTCTGTTCACACATGACGGACCGTGTTACTCTCCGACCACGCGCGCGTCCGGAGGGGAGACAGGCATTGTCTACGGGCGGCGTGGGAAGACGCCGAGGAGAACAGCGCCCATGACGCCTGCAGTTCAGCGTGCGACCGAACGGACGGGGGCGGAATTGCTGCCCGAGGAAGGCAATCTGGTCGAGGTGCGTGGCCAGTCCTGGGTGGTCGCCCGCGTCGAACCCTCCCCGGCCGCCGACGGCGAGGGGAACCGCCGGAACGCGACCCTGGTCCATCTCCAGTCCGTGGCCGACGGCCGCTTCGGTGACACCCTCTCCGTCATCTGGGAGGTGGAGCCCGGCCGCCGCGTGCTGCCCGCGGGTTCCCTCCCCGACGCCTCCACCGGCGTGTACGACACCCCGAACCGCCTCGCCGCTTTCCTCGACGCCGTGCGCTGGTCCGCCGTCGCCTCCGCCGACGCCAAGACCCTCCAGGCGCCGTTCCGTTCCGGTGTCGCCGTGGAGCCGTACCAGCTGGAGCCGGTGTCGCGAGCGGTCGGCGCACCCCGCGTCAACCTCCTCCTCGCCGACGACGTCGGCCTCGGCAAGACCATCGAGGCCGGCCTCGTCGTGCAGGAGCTCATGCTGCGCGGCCGGGCCCGCCGCACCATGGTGGTCTGTCCGGCCGGCCTCACGCTCAAATGGCGCGACGAGATGGCCGAGAAGTTCGGCCTGGAGTTCACCATCGTCGACTCCGAGCACTGCGCCCGCCTGCGCCGCACCCACGGAACGGCCGCCAACCCCTTCCGTGTGCACCCGCTCACCATCGTCTCCCTGCCCTGGCTGCGCGGCCAGAAGGCCCAGCGCCTCCTCGACGAGGTCATCGGCGCCCCCGAGGAGAGCACCGACGGCGAGCACAAGCGCTTCTTCGACCTGCTGGTCCTGGACGAGGCCCACCACGTCGCACCCGCCGCGCCCAAGCAGGTCTACGCCGTCGACTCCCAGCAGACCAAGCTGATCCGGCGCCTCGTCCCGCACTTCGAGCACCGCCTCTTCCTCTCGGCCACCCCGCACAACGGCTACCCCGAGTCGTACACGGCCCTGCTCGAACTCATCGACGACCAGCGCTTCGCGCGCGGCGTCGACCCCGACAAGGAAGCCCTCAAGGACACCGTCGTACGACGCCTGAAGTCGACGGTCACCAACGCCGACGGCACGCCCCGCTTCCGTACCCGCAGGACCCGCGAACTCCCCGTCGACTACACCCCGCAGGAACGCGAGATCCACCAACTGCTCGGCTCCTTCGCCGAGCTGCGCCGCAAGAAGCTCACCCCGAAGGCCCGGGGAGGCCGCCGCGCCGCCGACCTGGTGACGCTGCTGCTGAAGAAGCGCCTGTTCTCCTCCCCGGCGGCCTTCCTGCACACCGTCCAGGTCTACCTCTCCCACCTGGAGGACACCGGCCCGGCGCGGGGACGTACGGCCGCCGCCGAAGTCCCCGAGTGGCTGGAGGAGTTCGCCGACCTGGTGGCCGATCTCGACGACGCGGGTCTGGTCGACGCCGAGGACGACGCCCTGACCCGCTCCACCTCCCTCACCCCGGCGGAGGACGGCCGGGAACTGGACCTGCTGCAGGAGATGGAGCGCTGGGCCCTCACCCACGAGGCGGCCCCGGACTCCAAGGCCGAGACCTTCATCAGCGAACTCAAGGCCGTCTGCCGGACACCCGACGGCAAGCGCTGGACCAACGAGCGGATCGTCGTCTTCACCGAGTACCGCGACACCCAGGAGTGGCTCCACGACCTCCTCCAGCAGGAGGGACTGACCGACGGCGGCCGCGTGGAACGCCTGCACGGCGGCCTGTCCGCCGAGGAGCGCGAGCGCATCCGTCTCGGCTTCCAGACGGACCCGTCGCAGCCGGAGGGCAAGGTGCGCATCCTCCTCGCCACCGACGCCGCCGGCGAGGGCATCGACCTCCAGAACCACTGCTACCGCCTCATCAACTACGACATACCCTTCAACCCCAACAAGCTCGAACAGCGAATAGGCCGCATCGACCGCTGGGGTCAGAAGCACGACCCGGAGACCACCCACTTCATCGGCTCCGGCTGGCAGCAGGCCCAGGCCGGCTCCTACGAGGCCGACCTCGAATTCCTCTCCCGCGTCGCCAAGAAGGTCGCGCGCATGGAGCACGACCTCGGCTCCGTCAACGCCGTCCTCGCCGACGCCGTTCAGCGCCGCATGACGGGTGACACCGCCCCCGTCGACATCGAGAACGCCAAGCCCAAGCAGATCAAGGGCCGCCGCACCGGCGGCGAGGTCGCGCCCGAGCAGAACGTCACCGCCCAGACCAAGAGGCTCGCCGACCAGTACGAGGGCACCGTGTCGGCCCTCGGCCTGAGCCCGGCCAACATCAAGCGCGTCGTCGACACCGCCCTCGCCCTCGACCACCAGCCCGCTCTGCTGCCGTCCGCGTTCCGCGCCGGGGAGTTCGAACCGGGTGACCTCTTCGACGTACAGCCGCTCTCCGGAAGCTGGGAGCGCGCCACCCGCGGCCTCGCCCACAAGCTGCGCGAGGGCGAGCAGCGCCCGCTCACCTTCTCCCCGGTGGCCGCGGCCCAGGCCCGGGACGACGTCGTCCTCGCCCACCTCAAGCACCCGCTCGTCGCCCTCTCCACACGCCTGCTCACCGCCGCCGTGTGGAACGCCGACTCGGTCGGCCTCAACCGCGTCACCGCCGTGGTCTCCGACGACCCGGCCGTCACCACCACCCTGGTCTCCGCCTACGCACGCTACGTCCTCGTCGGCACCGACGGCACTCGCCTCCACGAGGAAGTCCTGTACGCGGGCGGCTGGTTCGGCGACACCGGACGCTTCCGTCGCTGGGAGTCCGTCGGCGAACAGGGCCGGGTCCTGTCCCAGGCCCTCACCGACGGCACCGAGGCCGCCCCGCACCTGCGCAGGGAGCTCACCGAGGCCTGGCCGAGGCTCCGCGACCCGCTCTACCGGTCGCTCGAGGCCCGCGCCGCCGAACTCGGCCGCCAGCTGGAGAGCCGCCTCGCCGACCGCCGAGTCGAGGAGGAGCGCCGCATCACCGCCACCCTCGACCGCTTCGACGCCACCCTGCGCGCCAAGCTCAAGGAAGAGGGCGACGGCGACGGCGAACAGCTCGCCCTGCTGTCCACCCACGAGCTGACCGGCCACGAGCGCCGCCAGTTCGAAGACGACCGCCGCCGCTGGCAGGAACGCCGCGATGGCCTCCCCGCCGAGCGCGAACGCGAACTCGCCGCCATCGCCGCCCGCTACCGCGAGCCCCGCTCCCACCTCTTCCCCGCCGCCGTCGTCTTCGTCGTTCCCGCAAAGGAAGCCCGCCGATGAGCCCCCGCCGCACCGTGAGCCGTGGAATAGCCGCCGCCAAGGCCCAGGCCATCGACGGCCGCCGGCAGCACCAGGAGTGGCTGGACCTCACCGAGGTCTCCGGCCCCTTCCTCACCATGCCCGTCCTGCTGCGGACCTGGCCCCAGCTCGACACCCTCGAAAAGGACGAACGCGCCCGCCTGCGCGCCCGCCACGCCGACTGGCAGACCGACACGACGGCGGGCCGCGACGAGTGGGTGGCGTACCTCCTGACCCGGCTCCTCGGCTGGAACGACGCCCTGACACTCCGCGTGGGCGAGACCGAGCACCACGGCCTGGACCGCCTCACCCTGCGCGTGCCCGAGCACAACGCCGAAGTCCGCCCCGACTTCGCCCTCGTCGACCCGGGCACCGACCTGGCGGCCGAACCCAGCACCGAGGCCGCCGCCAAGCGGGTGCGGCTGCTGGGCATGACGGTCCCGGCGGGCACCGCGCCCACCGCGCGGACGGGCGGCGGCGGCGACTGGGCGGCGGCACCGGCCGACCGCCTGGCCCGCCTCCTCCGGCACCACGGGGTGCCGCTCGGCCTGGTGACGGACGGCCGCTGGTGGTGCCTGGTCTGGGCCCCGCTGGGCGGCGTCACGACCACGGCGGTCTTCGACACGATCGGCTGGAACGAGGCGGCGGAGCGCAATGTCGTCCGCGCCTTCGTTTCGCTGCTGCGGCGCCGCCGCTTCTTCGAGTACGACGAGCCCGAATCGCTGGTGGGGCTCCTCAAGGCGAGCCTCGCGGCGGGCGAGGACGTCACCGAGGCGCTGGGCGTCCAGGTCCGGCAGGCCGTGGAACTCCTCGTCGACGCCATCGGGCGCGCCGACGTCCGCGCCGTCGAGAACGGTGCCGCCGGCCTGCACGCGGACGGCGTCGGCGCGAGCGAGGTCTACCGGGCCTCGGTCGCGGTGATGATGCGCGTCGTCTTCCTGCTGTTCGCGGAGGAACGCGGCCTGCTGCCGGCGGACAACGAGGTGTACGCGCGGTCGTACTCCGCCCGCTTCCTGCGCGACGAGCTGAAGGCGCGGGCGGACGAGGAGGGCGAGACGTCGCTGGAGCACACGACGTCGGCGTGGCACCGCCTCATCGCCCTCTTCCACGCGGTGCACGGGGGAGTGGACCACCCCGGCTCCGGCTTCCACCTGCCCGCGTACGACGGCTCGATCTTCGACCCCGACACGTACCCGTGGCTGGAGCGCACGACCCCGCTCCTCCCGATAGACGACCGTACGGTCCTGCACATGCTCCAGGCGGTCCAGGAGGTCCGCGTCGGCAAGGGCAAGGACCGCGAGGTCCGCACGCTCAGCTTCCGGGCGCTGGACGTCGAGCAGATCGGTTACGTGTACGAGGGCCTGCTGTCGTACGACGGCCGTCGGGCCACCGAGCACATGGTGGGCCTGATCGGCCCCGAGGGCTTGGAACACGAGGTCCCGCTGCGGCAGTTGGAGTCGCTGGCTGCGCAGGCGGGCGGTTCGCTGAAGTCGCTGGCCAAGTCCATCCACGAGAAGTGGAAGGACCCGAAGCCTCCAGCGACGGCGGGCCAGTTGGAGAAGAAGCTCGCCCCGCTGCCGGCTGAGGACGCGGCGGAGGCGCGTCGCCGTCTGAACGCGGTGACGAAGGACCCGGCCCTGACGGAACGGCTGCTGCCGTTCGTCGGCATCCTGCGGGACGACCTGCGCGGCCTCCCGACGGTCATCCCGAACGGCACGCTGTACGTGGCCGAGTCCTCGCTTCGCAAGAACACGGGCACGCACTACACGCCCCGCTTCCTCGCGGAGGAGGTCGTGCTGCACGCCCTGGAGCCCCTGGTCTACGAGCCGGGTCCGCTGCAGACGGCGGACACGGGGGAGTGGCGGCTGAAGCCGTCCGAGCAGATCCTTGACCTGAAGGTCGCGGACATAGCGGTGGGCTCGGCGGCCTTCCTGGTGGCTGCCTGCCGTTATCTGGGCGACCGCCTGATAGAGGCCTGGGAGGACGAGGGTCGCACGGACGCGATGGTCTACCGGGCGGGGCGCGCTGTCGAGGCCGTCACGGCGGCGGACGCGGAACAGGACCCGGTGGTCGTCGAGGCCCGCCGCCAGATCATCGAGCACTGCCTGTACGGGGTGGACATCAACCCCATGGCGGTGGAGATGGCCAAGCTGTCGCTCTGGCTGGTGTCGATGGACCCGGAGCGCCCGTTCACGTTCCTGGATGACCGGTTGGTGGCCGGTGACTCGCTGCTGGGCGTGCACAGCATGGAGCAGATCCAGGGCGTCCACATGAAGCCGGTGCAGCAGGCCGACATCCTGGCCGAGCAGGCACGTGAGCTGGTGGACCAGCTGACGCGGGAGCGGTTGGCGATCACCGCCATCAAGGGCGTGGACCTGCCGGCGCTCCAGAAGAAACGGGAGCGCCTGGAGGAGGTCAACCGGCACTCGCGGCGGCTGCGGCTGGTGGGTGACCTGCTCGCGGGGGCGGCGCTGGCTACTTGTGCTTCGGGGCGGGTGCCGTGGTACGAGGAAGACGGTGGGGAGCGGATCCGGGATCTGTTTCCTTGGGCTGCGTTGACTGTCCAGCGGATCATGGAAGACGGGGTCGAGGACGGCTCCGAGGTGGTGCGCGAGGCGCGGGCTACGGCGGAGGAGTGGCTGGCGGCGGAGCTGCCGGAGGGGGCGCTGGAGCGGCGGCCGGTGCATTGGCCTTTGGTGTTTCCGGAGGTGTTCTCGCTTAGGGATGGGTTCGACGCAATTGTAGGAAACCCTCCCTTCTTGGGGGCGAAGAAGGTATCCCTCGCAATGGGTTCCTCATATCGGGAATACTTGGTAGATTATGTCTCGGCAAGCCAGCGTGGGAACGCCGACTTGGTGGCGTATTTCGAGCTGCGGGTTCATGCGCTTCTGAACTCGAAGGGTCAGTCCGGGCTAATCGCCACTAACACGCTTGCGCAAGGGGATACGAGAGAGGTCAGCCTTGACCAACTGGAGCGCGGCGGAATGGAAATTCGCCGTGCTGTGAAAAGTGAGCCTTGGCCGTCAAGGTCAGCTCAACTCGAGTATTGCGCAGTTTGGACCAGTAGGGTGCCGACGGCGAAATCAGCGATGAAGATGCTAAATGGAGTGGCCGCGCCTAACGGAATTTCCACATCTTTGAATCTGGCGTCTAGGGTCACCTCCTGGGCGGAATCGCTGCACGCAAATCGTAAGATTGCGTTCATGGGATCGAACGTTCTGGGTTTGGGGTTCACCCTCTCTGAGGCAGAGGCACGGTCCTGGATTGACGAGGATTCACGGTACGCGGAAGTCCTTTTCCCTTACCTGATTGGGCAGGACGTCAACGGTCGCTCAGATCACAGCACTGATCGCTGGGTCATCAACTTCCATGATTGGGACCTGGTGAAGGCGCAAACGTATCCCAAGGCGTTTGATCAAGTTTTTCGGGAGGTTAAGCCCGAGCGGGAACAAAAGAACATCAAGGCCTACCGCGACTACTGGTGGCATTATGCCTCAAAGGGGTCCAACATGGTTGAGGCGCTGGCGTCGCTGAGGTCTTGTATTGTGATTACCCTGGTTAGCAAAGCTGTCATGCCGGTGATGGTGCCGACAGGTCCTGTCTTTGCGCATAAACTGGGTGTTTTCGCTTCTGAGGATCCGGCTCTCCTGGCGGTACTGTCGAGCTCAGTACATTACTGGTGGGCCCTTGATCGTAGTTCGACCATGAAGGCGGATCTTAACTATAGCCCAACCGACGTGTTCGAAACGCTTGTTCGCCCGCCGCTGACGGATTCACTACGGACTGCCGGGGCTCGACTTCACAGCTATCGCCGTGATCTAATGCTTGCTCGCGGCATGGGGCTCACTGCCACGTATAATCTGGTTCACGACTCCGAGTGTCGTGATGAAGATATTGTCGAGCTTCGTCTCATCCATGAGGATGTCGACAAGGCCACTATCGAAGCTTACGGCTGGCGTGACCTCTTGGACGGCTCCGGGCGAACTCCGGTCACAGATCCGACCTACAAGACCTTCCCGCTCGACCACGGCTTCCACGAGACCGACCAGGGTCCCCGCTACACCATCGGCCTCCACGCCCGAACCGAGATCATCGATCGGCTGCGTCAGCTGAACCACCAGGCCTACGCCGACGAGGTTCACCTCGGCCGACACAAGGGAGTGACGGAGAAGAAGGCGAGGGAGAAGCACCCCGACTTGCCCCCGCCGTCTCCCGAGGCCATCCGGAAGCGCAAGGAAGAGCTGGCCGCGCGAGGTGGGGCGGATTTCGGTGAGGGCGCCGAGGGCGCCCTGTTCTGAGCCGACGGCATGACGACGGGCTCGCTCACGTCACCCCAAGTAACGCGAGCGAGCCCGTTGTTCCGCTCGGAAGTGCTGCTTGGCTCTACTCCGCAGCAAGCGCCAGGAAGGCAGCCCACTTGTCCTGGCCGACCCGCAGCACTGGTCCGCGACCCGCGGCCTTTGAGTCCCGTACGTACACGGCGTCCAGGCCGGTGGCCACCTCCACGCAGTCGCCGCCGTCCGATCCGCTGTAGCTGCTCTTGAACCAGTGCAGCCCGTCCACGTTCTCGGCCACCTGCTCCACGCTCATGTCTCTCCAACCATCCGCTCGATGAGTCGCGCAGACTCCTCGACGTTCAAGGCCTGCGATCGCAGCTTGCCATATCGCAAGGCGAAGGCACTGACCTCTGCGGGCTCTGAGACAACGCACCCGACGCCCTGGGACTCGAAGTAGCCAAGGTGCTTGTGCTCGTGCGTCTCCACCACTACGAACGGACCGTTCTTGCCCGGATGGAACCCCCGCCCGGCAGGCATGACTTGGATCTCCACGTTGCGCAAAGCGCCCACCTCCAGGAGGCGTTGCCATTGCCCGCACATGACCTCCTTGCCGCCCACCGGATCGCGCAACGCCTCCTCGCTGATGATGAACGACAGCTCGGCGAGCGGCACTCGCATGAGCAGCTTCTGCCGACTGAGCCGCGCCTCCGTGTGCTGGTCGATGATCTCCTCGCTGAGCGGCGGGCAGTGCCCGGCGAAGACGGCCCGTGCGTACGCCTCCGTCTGCAACAGTCCCGGCACCAGCAGCGGATCGTACGAGAAGCGACTCACCACCTCCGCCTCGATCAGCGCGAAGTTACGGAAGAACCGAGGCAACTTCGCCCGGTCCACCTCGTCCTGGAGCGCCTCCAGAACCCCGCCCGCCTCCAACACCCGATCCGCCGCCACCGTGAACGCCGCCTTCGCTGGCCGCCGCCCCTGCTCCACCGACGCGACCTGCTCCAGCGAGTACCCGATGGCGTCCCCGAGCTGCTGCTGGTTCAACCCGCACCGCTTCCGCAGATGCTGCAGCAGCACGCCGTACGCCGACCACACACCCGGCAGGTCGGGAACCTCGTCCTTGGTCTTCGCCACACGACTGTTCCGCGTACCCCGTACCGCCTTCACGCTCCCACACCCTTCCGTGCCCTGAGTGCAACCCCGCACACCACCCACGGCTACGCTCGTCACCCGCACGCCACCGGGGCCATGTCCAACGCGATCCGCAGGAACGAGGGCACGGCGTGTGACCCGTACAACACCCGTACAAGCCCCGTACAAGCCCCGTACAACCAGGGCACCATCGGAACCTCCCCTTCCGTACAACAACCCCGACGTACGACCGACGTACCTGGTCAGCGGCACACCCACCCGCCCACGCTGATCCCGTGACACAACATCAGATTCCCGACGAGACGGCGCCACCCCGCACCCCCGCCACCCACCAACTGACCCTGCGCTTCAGCAGCACCAGACGCGGCGCCCGGCTGGCCCGGCATCTCGCCGTCCAGCAGATCACCGAGTGGACCGGCCTCCCGCACGACGCCGAACCCGCCCGAACCGTCGCCCTCGTCACGGCCGAGCTGGCCTCCAACGCGATCCGCCACGGCAGCCTCCCCGGCCGCGACTTCCGGCTGACGCTGCTCCTCCTGCCGCACGGTCTGCGGATCGAAGTGACGGACACCCGCCCCGAGCGCCTGCCCCCGCACCCCGCCGCCCCGCCCCCGCCCGCCGACGCGACGTCGGGTCGTGGCCTCCTGCTCGTCGAGGCGTATGCGGACCGCTGGGGCTGCACCGCCCACGACGCGTACACCAAGACCGCCTGGGCCGAGGTCTCCCTCCAGTGCTGTGGCCGCTGACGTTGGGTCTGGCCAGTGAAATCCAGTGCCTGGCCCCCCGGTGTCGGCGGCGGACCGTCACGCGCCCCCACCGCGGCCGGCAGGAAGACGGCCGACAGTGACTGCCGGGCACTGACACTGACCCGACCCGTCACAACTCCACCACATTTGATTCGCAAGTAAGTTCGAATGCCGTGCTAGCCTGACGCGCCTTTCGAAGATCACTTGGAGGTGTCACGTGTCCATACGCCACCGACCGAACCGAACACAATTAATCGTCCGAGGCGCGCTCGCCACGACCATGGCCCTCGCGGCCGCCGGCGGAACCCTGCCCTTCCTCCTCACCAGCGCCCATGCCGCGACGACGGCGCCCCCGACCCTGACGATCGATGCCCCGGACCGCTACCTGCCCCGCCCCTACAACCTGGAGTCGGCAGGCACCGTCGGCGACCTCAATCAGACGCAGCTGGACAGCGACGCCTTCACGGCGTACCGCTGGAGCCCGGTCACCGGCGACCCGCAGACCGTGGGCAAGGACCCGGCCGACACCTCCGCCGAGCGCATCGGCGGCCACGCCTCCGACGTGGTCGGGGTGTACACCGTGGCGGACCGGTCGGTCGAGCTGAAGGACATGAAGGCCGGTACGTCGGCCCGGTTCACGCTCCCCGAGGGACAGACGTACCACGGCACCTTCGGCGAGACCGTGGTGACGGCGACCTGGACGGCCGGCGGTGACGTCGACTCGCTGCATCTGCTGCGCCTGCGCGACGGACAGCTCACCGACACCCCGGTGACCGGCGAGAACGGTGTGCGCGCGGCGTCGTACAAGGTGCTCGGCGCGGATGCCGGCCAGTTGGCGATCATCGTCTCCGGTGACCCGACGGGCGAGGTCGGGCTGGTCGACCTGGCGACCGGGGAGATCACCGGCGTACTCAAGGGCTCGTGGATCAGCGGCTTCACCCAGGTGGTGTTCTCCGAGACGTACGCCGGGTGGTTCGATCCGGCGTACGGCGACGAGAAGGTGCACCTGCTGCGCCGGGACGCCCTGGGCGGCGCGGAGACCACGGTCGGCGTGGCGTCGGCGTACGAGCAGCGGTCGTTCGTCGCGCTGGTGGGCGACTGGGTCGTCTCGCTGCGCCAGACCGAGTCGTTCCGCAACAGCGACGCGCCGAAGAACCGCGGCGAGCCGCTGCTTGCCGCGCCGATCGGAGGGGGAGCGACGAGGACGCTGCTGCCGCACGGCCGCCTGGGCGGTACGTACGGGCTGAACCCGACGCCCGACGGCGGCGTCCTGGTCGCGGGCGGCAGTTCAGCGGGCGACTGGGCCGTGCGCAAGGTGAGTGTGCAGGCCGACGGCAGCCTGGGCGTGAGCGCGGTCCGGGCCGTGGCGCCGAAGCCGGGTACGTACGGAGCGGTGACGCTGGCGGCCGGGGACCTTGCGATGCAGGAGACGGACACCAACTACCTGCCGTCGCTGTACAAGCGGCACATCGAGCTCGGTGACACCCCGTCGGCCGGGAAGCGCAGCCTGGTGGCCGAGCCGCCGCTGAGCACGGACGGCACGGGTGGCTCCGCGGGCAACGGCGCGTACGCACTGGGCGACGGCACCTTCGCCTACGCGAAGGGCCCCGGGATCGAGGTCCTTTCGAATCCCGACGACGCCGCGGTCCTCGCCGCGCCGGGCGGCGGGGAGGTCGTCGACGCCTCCGGCCGGTATGTCGTCTACGGGTACGGGTACATGTCCGGCTTCGGGCAGTACCAGCAGCACGTCATCGATCGCGAGAAGTCCGGCGACGACAAGGTGCTGCTGACACGCGCGGCCTCGGCGGCCGCCGTCTGGGGTACGACGTTCTGGACACCCGGCGACACCAAGGGCACCGTCAAGGCCACCGACCTGAAGTCGGGCAGGACCGAGTCCTTCTCGCTCGGCAAGGAGTGCACGCCGACGGACCTGCAGGCCGTGGGCCGCTGGGTGTACTGGACGTGCGATGCCTACAGCGACCTCCCGGCGTCCGGCGTCTGGGACCGCACCACGCAGCGCATGATCGATGTCCCCAAGGGCGGCGAACTCGGAGACGGCTATGTCGTTCTGCACGACGCGACCGCGGGCAAGCTCCAACTCGTCGACTTCCACACCGTCGACAGCGTGACGACCCGTACGCTGGCGGACATCACCGGTTTCCTGGCCCCCAACTACTACGCCGTCGACCGCTTCGGCGGCGGATTGGCCTACGTTCCCGGGCGCGGTAAGCCCGGCGCCATGCGTGCCGTCGGCGCCGGCGTACCCACCTCTCCGCTCGCCGCGATCGAGACCCACCCCGAGACGTCCGTCGACCTGCAGTCGGCCACGGACGACCGTTGGGACGGCTCCTGGCAGTTGTCGAAGCCGGCGGCTCCGGGCGTGCAGGTCGTGATCAAGGACGCGGGGGGCAAAGTCGTCCGCACACTGGACGCCGTACAGCGCGGCGCGGCGCTCACCGCGGCGTGGGACGGCAGGCGCTTGAACGGGCAACTCTCACACAACGGGACGTACACCTGGGAGCTGACGGCGGCTCCACGGGACGGGCAGGGCGCGGAGCTGAAGCTCAGCGGCGCGATCATGGTGACGGGTGCGGGTGCCAAGGCGACACCGAACGCGTCCAACCACCTTGTTGCCGACAGCGGTTACGGGGCGCTGCGCAGCCACGGCTCGCTCGCCTCGCGCAGGGAGAGCGCTCTCTAGCAACCGGGTCACCGTTCGACGTACCCGACGTCGGCAGGCCCGTACTTCCGGACGCCAGATCGCTCCGTCGCATGCGGCGGCGGCCCTGCCCGGTGCACGGGTCCTGATCCGACATTCGGCGCGGCCGTGTCACCGATGCCCGATCGGTGACACGGCCGTGCGCGGCCTTGCTCGGGGGCACCATCGCCTGGACCGTCGAGCCAGGGTTCCGGCACCACGTTCCGAACCATTTCATCGACCACTCCGAGGGGGCGAGGCGATCTGGTGGCAGTCACGTTCCGTGGTGCCCGGCGACAGCGCACCGGGCACCACGGGAAGGCGCCGTGCCCGATCACTGGTGACGGGGTGTCGGATGCGGGTTCAGGCGCCCGCCCCGGGGATGTCGACGTGCAGGGTCCGGGGCTTCCGTCCGTTTCCTGCAGGGCGGGGACCCTCCTCGGTGTGCGGTGGTAGGACTGGGCTGTGATCGGCACTGCGGACAGCAGCCAGAGTGCGGGCTGAACGAGGGTCTGTAAGAGGGGAGTTGGGCATGAAGGCAGAGAACATCGACGATGTCGTGGACAGGCTTGCCGGGATCGTGCGGGAGGCAAGCCGCGCCGGTGACCGGGTCGGATACTTCGCGGCGCTGTACCGACAGGTGACCGTTGAGGTCCGCACGGCCATCCACGGTGGGCTGTTCGAAGACGGCGCCCGAATGGACCGTTTCGACACGCTCTTCGGCAACCGCTACTTCGACGCGTACGACGCCTGGCGTCGTGACCGGAGCGGGCCGCGTTGCTGGCGCGAGACGTTCGGGCTGCTCGACGAAGCCGACACCATCATCGTCCAGCACCTGATACTCGGCGTGAACGCGCACATCAACCTCGATCTGGCCGTCGCCGCCGCGCGGACCAGCCCGGGCTAGGCCATCCACGCGTTGCGGCGCGACTTTCTGCTGATCAACGACATCCTTGCGCGGGTGGTGTTGGCGGTGCAGGACTCGGTCGGCGCCCTGTCGCCGTTCCTGTCGCTGCTGGATCGGGTCGGAGCCCGCACCGACGAGCGGATCCTCGACTTCAGTGTCCGTCAGTCCCGCGAGGAGGCGTGGTACAACGCCGTCCTGCTTGCCGGCCAGAACGAAGAGGAGCGCGAGGCCACCATCCGGCGGCTCGACATCCGGGCTGCCGTGCTCGCACGGTTGATAGCGCGACCGGCCGGACTCGTCCGGCCGGCTTTGCAGCTGATCCGAAGCACCGAGAGCGATGACGTGCCGGCCGTCATCACTCATCTGGACAAGGCCATGGAGCGACCCTCCGCCCGGCAGGGAACGGGATGAGGCCCGGCGGACTGACCGTCCGGCAACTGGCTGGAGCCGGTGCCGAACACCTGCTCACCTAGTGTCAGAACGAGCCTCAGCTGTCGCTCGACGAAGCGATTCAGCAGGCCCACCTGAGGACGATTCCCATGCCGACGCCCCGGGGGACCGCAGTCCCCCGAGGCGTCGGCGGTCACGTGCGGCGCGGCATACGGATCGCACCGGAGTCGCCCCGACGCCCAAGGGGTCGAAGTAGAGCTCGAACTCCCCAAGCGGAGTTGGCTGGTATTGAGGATCTCCAGAAAATACGCCCTGAACTGCGCAAACGCGGATCTCGCCTGTTGGTCGGCAGCGGCAAGCGGATGACCTTCGGCAAGGCCGGCGAAGGACTCAAGTCCCGTAGTCGACTGTCGTCACTCGATCCAACGGGCAGCGGCCTCGTAGGTGGTGGCTGGGGTGCTGTTGAACGCGATGGCCGCATCGGGTGCGTGCCGCCGAACCAGGTTGATTACTTGCTCGAGCAGTTCAACTTGATCGTCTGAGTGCCGCAGGCCACCGCCGACGGTGACGCATTCCCACGGATGGGCTCGCAGCGCATTCCCGACGACCGCTTCCACGTCGTCACTTCCATCAAGGCCGATCAGACAGGTCTCGACGCCCACGCCACGTTCGGCGAACTTGGTCAGTCCCGCCTCGATCGCCTTGGCCACCGGCTCGGGATCCCACGGCCCGGGCACCCGGTACGGA
The DNA here is from genome assembly GCF_053598035.1 of Streptomyces sp. NPDC001204. NCBI lineage: Bacteria > Bacillati > Actinomycetota > Actinomycetes > Kitasatosporales > Streptomycetaceae > Streptomyces > Streptomyces sp. NPDC001204. The sequence goes on from NZ_JBSFJL010000004.1 coordinate 301,581, forward strand.
TCAAACCCGATGACGAGCACGCGGGGTGAAGCAGTGGTGTCCATGTCTGGACGATACGGGTCGAACGCCCCGCGAATCAGGAGGTGATGCTCAAGTCGCGTGACACGCCGATCCACAGGTCTTGACCGTCTTCTTGAGCGCAAGCCCGGGCGTTTACGCCCGGGTTAGCTCATCCTCGGTTCGGAGCCGCGCAGCGGCGGAGCTCACTGCGGTGTGGGTGCCGCGGCTGTTCCGGGGCTGGTTGTCAGTGGGGTGCCGTAGTCTTTGGATCTTCCGTGTTCTACGGGGTGCCGTGGCCGTCGAGGAAGCCAAGCAGCACGGCGGCCTCCGCGCGGAGCTGCGCGACACGGGCATCGTGGGCGGGCGCGGTCAACTGCGCTGCGGCTTCCAGTCGCTCGGTGGCCTCGGCTCGCACGACATCCGCCACACTGCACTCGCTCAGCTCACGCCGCACTGCCTCGGTGGCACCGGCACCGACCGGTGACTGTTCGAGAGCCAGGCCGCGCATTTCGGCTTCATCCACGGGCACCGCCTCCGCGTTGTCCAGTGCGGCGAGCGTTGTGCGCAGGGCGCTCACCCGAGCGGGACGCGGGCAAGCCGCCCGGGGAGCGGGAGGTCTGCCGGGTGCTGGAGGACGTCCACACCCTGACCGGTCCGCGCAAGCGCGACCCGGTGCTGACGGTGCGACGGATTCTGGTCCACTCCACCGGCAACGCGAAGGGGCAGCAGGCGGCCCGGGCCAAGCGGCTGGCCAAGGCGGAGGAGGAGCTGGACAAGCTTGCCGGTGCGGCGGGCGGGCGGCACTACAGGACCCGCGAGAAGATCGCCGCCCGGGTCGGGGTCATCGCCGCCCGCCGCGGTGTCGTGTCCTGCCTGCGCTGGCACATCACCGAGGACGAGACCGGCGTCCCGAGTCTGGAGTGGCACTTCGACCAGGAGGTACTGGACGCCGAGGCCGCGGTCGACGGCTGGTACGCACTGCTGGCCGGCATGCCTGCCGACAAGGCCGACCCCGCGCAGGTCCTGGTCCAGTACAAGGGCCAGGGCGCGGTCGAGCGCCGGTACGCGGACTTCAAGGGCCCGCTCGCCGTCGCGCCGGTGTTCGTGCAGCACAACCACCGCGTCGCCGCCCTGATCCAGGTGATCTGCCTCGCACTCCTGGTGTTCTGCCTGATCGAGCGCCAGGTCAGACGGGCGCTCGGTCCCGAGCAGACCATGGTCGGCCTCTACCCGGACAACCGCCGGGTCCGCCCCACCGGCCGGATGATCCTCTACCACCTCGGCGAACTCACCCTGCGCGTCGGCACCATCACCGACCAGCCGACAATGCAGATCACCCGAGGCGTCCAACTCCACATCCTCGAACTCCTCGGCATCGAAGTCACCCAAACCCGCTGGCCACAGACCTGGACCGACCGCGAAGTACCGGGTCCAGGGGAAAGAGCCTGGGGAGTGCCTGAATCCTGATACACCCAGAGCCTGTTTCCACGGGTCAGGGCATGACCAACGTCACGTGAGGGATGGGGTGTGTCAACTCACTGGTCATGAGCTGTGCTTCCTCTCATGAGGCGAAGGCCGCGGAAAGGATCTGGCTGACCAGGGCGAGATCATTTCCTCCGCCGTTGGTGGGGTTGAAGGAGTACACCAGGCGGCGACGCAGGTCACGGGTCGTGAACATGCCGTCGGTGTAGCCGAAGGTGCTGCCGGTCTTGCCCCACACGGTCACTCCGTTGGACAGGGTCGCGCGCATCAGTCCGGCGCCGTAGTAGGCGCGGCCGTGGCCCGGGTCGTGGGCGCTGCCGCCGAGGTAGGGGACATCGGGGACGGTGAACAGTTCCGCTTGCTCGGTCGGTGGCAGGAGCCGTCCTCGGAAGAGGGCGGTCAGGAAGTGGTCGAGGTCAGCCGTGGTGGAGATCATGCCGCCGGCGCCCGGGTTCTGTTCGGTGATGTCGACCAGATGCGTCCCGCCGTCTGGCTGGGGCACGGCAATGTAGCCGTGGGAGTGAGGGCCCGGGATCGTGGTGTTGGTTTCCGGGGCGGTCGTGTCGCGCAGGTGCAGCGGCCGCAGGATCCGGTTGGTGATCTCCTGCTGGTAGGTGTGTCCCGTGAGGTTCTCGATGAGCAGTGCGGCGACGTAGTAGCCGGTAGCTCCGTACACCTGCATGGAGCCGGGCACGGCGAACGGTCGCTCATGCTGAACGGCCTTGACGACCAGTTCCGCGAGCGGGTGGTCATCGAAGCGATGCTCGACGATGCCGTCCGGGGTGGTGGGGATGTCATCCGGTGTCAGTTCGGGAAGGCTGCTGGTGAAGTTGAGCAGGGTGCGAACTGGGACCGGCGGGTAGCTGTCAGGCAGTACGTTCGGCAAGTACCGCTGGACGGGCTGATCGAGGTCGACGCGGTCTTCGGAGGCAAGCTGCAACACCACGGTGGCGATGAAGGCCTTGGTGACGCTGCCGAGGCGGAACCGGCCGTCGACCGGAACCGACGCCCCGGTCGCAACGTCGGCAGTCCCGTACGTGCCGACCCAATGACCGTCCGGGCCACTCACCCGCGCAAGCACTCCTGTGACCCGGTCAGGCGCACTCGAGAGTGCCCGCTGCAAGACCTGCGGGTCCAAACCCGGCAGGCCACTGGCGCGCTCGACCGCGACCGTGGGCCGCTCAGCAGAAGCCGCTACCGCCGGGACGGCCGTACCCAGCGCCACCGCGGTGAGAACCGCGCAGGCAAGCGCCGCCACCGGTACCCGCCTGCGCCGGACCCTCGTCGTAGTTGCCTGGGTGCCGGAAAGACATGCCTTGGAAGTCATGCCTACGACGGTGCCGCACAAGCGCTGTGTGACTCATCAGGGAACACCCCCGAGAGGACCCCCATTAACCCCTGAGACCACTTCAGCGTGACTCGGTGGTCAGGGGTGGCGCGGGCCGGTACTGGTGGGATGCTCGCGCCGATCGGGTTGGGAGATCGCTGATCCAGCCACCCGATCCACACGAATCAACGACCCGCGAAGTACGAGACTAGCCGGTCCCATTGGGCCGGGAGACGACAGGAGACGGGCCTTCGCGAAGCCCGCTTTCCCGGCCAGGCCGATGTGCCGGGCCACCATGCCCGGCTCGGGCCGTCGGTCCCCGGTTGAGCCGTGCATTCCCTGCTGCCGCGTGGTTGGCCGGTTCGGGTATGAGGGGACTGGCCGACGACCGCCGCTGTGCGGTGACGGCGCGGGAGGAACGCGCCGTCACCAAGGCGTGAGGCCGGCCTGAACGTACGTGTTCGGGCTGGCCGGCCGGGAGTTCGGTCAGCAGAGGGGGACGCCGGGGAGCTGGGCCGCCGGGTGGTCGATGTAGATGTTGCTGATGAAGCCGTTCTGGTCCCGCAGCTTGCTCCACCAGTTGTTGGTGTAGCCCTCGGCGTTCACCGTGTCGCCCTGCTTCTGGCACAGGACCCGCACGCTGGTGGGGCCGCTGAGCGTGGTCACCACCGACGCGCTCAGTCGGGCGTCGCTGCGCACCCGGACGCCGCTGCCCCACGTCATGAACGGCGTACCGGCGCCACCGCAGGCGTTGTCGCTGGTGAGGTAGTACTGGTTGTAGCTGCCGGGGTAGGCCAGCGCGCTGCCGTTGATGAGGATGTTCTGGCCGACACCGTTGTACAGCTGCTCGTAGTGGATGTGCGCGCCGCTGGAGTTGCCGGTGCTCCCGGTGGTTCCGATCTGCTGGCCCTGTGTGACGGAGGCGCCGTTGGCGACGCTGAAGGCGGACAGGTGGAAGTAGTAGGTCCGCCAGCCGCCGCCGTGCTCTATGGAGATGTAGTTGCCCGCGCCGTTCGCCTCGTAGTAGCGGTAGGCGGTGCCGGCCGCCGAGGCGAGGACCGGGGTTCCGCTGGTGGTGCCCCCGTCGGAGCGGACGAAGTCCAGCGCGCGGCGGACCTCGGCCGAGTGATGGCTGTAGGTCCACTTCTGGCCGCAGGGGAAGGGGGCCTTGAAGTTCGGTGCAGCGGCCAGATTCGGCCCGGTGGCGGCCGCGGCGGCCGGCTGGACGGGGCCGAGCAGCAGGCCGGCCAGCGCGCACAGCACGGCGGCAGTCACGGCCCACAGGCGTCTGAATCGCATCGCGCATCGCTCCTTCGTGGGGAGATCAGCAGGAAGCCGCCGTCCGGTCGGACGGCGGACCGCGACACAACGTAGGCAGGCGCAGTGCTCTCGGCAAGGTCTTCCGCTGGGGCTGCAATGACTTGCCCACGACAAGCTGCACGGTTCGCCGCGCGACGACCGGGCACGATCGACATTCCTCGAAGCTGGAACGGCAGGCTCTGCGAGCGAGCGCTGCCGCGGCGTCCCCGCCGACGGTCAGTCAGTTGCCCTGTGTTTTTTGAAGTTCAGTCATTGTGAACTCTGTGCACGAAGCGCATACTGTTGGCGTCAGCGTCACCTGTGCTCGGCTGGACGTAGATAGCCGGGCCTGCTCCTGCGAGGCTCCATGCTCGACCACCGTCTAGTGCAGACGGCCGTGATCGGTCACAAGAACTCCGACCAGCCGGTGATCCTGCCGATGAACGCGCGGGAACTGGACAGATGGACCGAGGCGCACCCGAACTACACCTACTGGTGCGGTCTGCAACTCGGAGGCTGCGGCGGAGAGCTGACCGCCCGGCGTTGCACGACGAAGGTGTGCCACTTCGCCCACCACCCGACCGCCCCGGTCTGTCACCGTACGAACAACGGCGAGTCGAGTGCCGACCACCTTTTCATCAAGCAGGGTGTGCAACGCCTTCTCAGCAGGGGGAAGCTGCGCGGGCAGGTTCAGACGCGGGATCTCGGTACCGGGCCCGTGGGCGCGGTGGACGTGCACCTGCCCGACAGTCGACGCCGACTGCGCTTTCAGCTCAGCTCGATCGACTACCGGACCTGGCGACGGGCGGAAGGCGAACTTGCCGCGGACGCCGATGACATCGACTGGATCTTCGCCTCCGAGGGCCCGATCACCCAACACTTCCTCGGCCGCCACGGTTACTCCCTCAGGGTGCGCTGCGAAACGGTCGGTGGTGAACGGCGCGTCCACATCGGAGCGGAGGGCCGGGACCGCAAAGTGTCCTGGACCCCTCTGGAGGACTGCGTGCTGACGTCGACCGGCATCGTCACGCCTGACAGCGAGCGCATCCACCTCTCACGACCGCACCCCAAGCCCTTTGCGTTTCCCCTCCAGAGCGGGCTTGTCTTCGCACCTGCCCCGGATGCTGTCGTACCAGCCGACTCCCCGTTCGCGGCAGAGGGCCGGCGGCTGCTTGTGGCTGACGTCAAACCCATGGACAGCCCCATCGTCCGGGGCCTGATCTCGCTGCCGCGTGACACGGGGGAGCCACCCGCTGATCACGTCTACCGCGTCGCCGGCAGCGCACGCCTGCTTGTCGGTGAGGACACCGCGGGCTGGGTCGTCGAGGTCAAGAAGTACGTGCGCCTCAACGCGCATGAAGCCCAGCGCACCGGCTTGTGGATGCCCTCCGAGGTCTCCGGTCCGGTGGTACCCGCGCCACGTGGGACCGAACCCAAGGCGCCTGAGCAGCGATGGAAGCCCGAACCCGCCCGGAACGTGACATCCGCTTCCTTCACCAAAGCCCCGGCCGGCCCCGCGCCCCTCACTCGGTCCGAAATGGTGACAGCCGTGCGCGATGCCCTTGCGCAACACGCGCGTCTGCAGACCACGACCACATGGGCAACCCTGATCCGCAAGGTAAGCCCCGCTCTCGCGGACTATTCGGACACAGGACGGCGGGATCTGCTGGTCGCGGCCGACACCCCGCTGCGGGAACACGTGCCGGTCCTCTCCGCGCTCATCCGGGACAGCAAGGGACAGCCCCTTCCGTATCTGTTCCGCGTACTTTCCGAACTCGGAGTGCCGAACGCAGCGTCGTCGACCCTCATCGGGAGCTGGGCCACCGTTGAAACCGAGCGGGCCTTCGCCGCGTATGGTGCCCCGCCGCGCGCGATGCCGCCACGGTTGTCGCTTGTGCCGCCACAGTCCGTGGTGCACCGGCCGGTGTCGGCGGTCAAGGGACGGGCCGAGTCCAGGTCGCTCGGTCTCACCCAGGTCCAGGGCCTGGGTGCCCGGCAGAAGATGACGCAGCGGCACAACGCAGCCCGCACGACGCCTGACACCTCGAAGGTGCGGCGCCTGCGCTCCCTGATGGCGGCGCTCGAAGATCTACTGCCGACCCTGAGCAAGAGGGCACGCGGACGAGCCCGCAATCCTCTTGGCCTGGCTCAGAACTGGCTTGCCGTCCACGGCAGTCCGGTATCTCCGATTCGTCAACCCGCGACCGTTGTCGACAGGATGATCGGCCACCACATCCGCTCGGTCGAGCGGGCACTGGAGGCGGCGCGGGAGAGTGTCCGAGAGGCCAAACGCAGCCAGGAAAGTCAGGACGCGAAAAGGCAGGCCCGGGCGGAGCGGGCTCTGCGGGCGGCCGAGACGGCACACATGAAGCAGCCTGCCGCGGACCTGGTGATTTCCTCTGAGGGAGACGCCGTCGCACGGCTGAGGAAGCAGCTCGGCGAAGTGGCGGCAGGAGGCAGCACTGTGACGCTGGGGAGCCTGGACATCGGTGCTGACGGAACCGGCGCCCGTCGCCTGCTGGGTCTGGTCGACGGAGGGATCACCCCCGACGCACCCATGCTCTCCGCACTCGTCACCGGTACCGACGGCGGGCCTGTGCCCTTCTTCCGCGCTGTCCTCAGGACCGTCGGTCTGGCCGTCCCCCAGACCGATCAGGCCTTGCTGATGGTGTGGAAGCGGGAACAGGAACGCGCCTACGCGGCCTACGCCAGCCCGTCCCGCCCACTGCCTCCTCGCCTCGTGCCCCACACCACGGAGCTGTAGGCCGGGCGCGGGGACGCGTTGTGCTTCATCGCAGCCGCTTGCCGTGTCGGAACAACGCGGCTTCGACCTGGTCCGGCAGGGCACCCGCCCGGTGTGCGTGGTCATGGGCGAGGGACAGGTACCGCTCGTACCGGGGCGTCGTCCACCCGCCACCCGGCCACTTCACGTCGGCGTCCGCGCACCGCAACGCGCGTGCGACGACACTGTCCAGGATCAGCGGACGGAACGATCCGACAGGTCGCTCGTGACCGGCGAAGTACAGCACCTTGGTGAAGAACGCCGGTCCGAGATACCTGATCCACTGCTCGTTGTTGAAGGCGAAGTACGCTGCGACGGCTCCTTGCTCCCGGAGTGCGGCGAGAGCAGTGCCCAGGCGTGCGTCGATGTCCTCTGCCGAGGACTCCCCGAAGACACGGGCACGCCGGGCGACCGACCGGGCCCTGGTTCCGGTGCCCCAGACCAGGGCGGCGGTCAGGAGGTGCCGACGGCCTTCGACAGTGTCCGAACGACGGGCTATGCCGAAGACGGTGGAGCGGTCCACTCGGGGCCGGCCGGCCACCACCGGGCAGTCGTCGAGTTCTGTGGGCCACCAGGTGGGATCGGGCAGCAGAGGCAGCCAACGAGCCCGGTCGAACGGGATCGCCTGGCCGAGTACCTGGTCGCGGTCGGGTAGGGGAGTCCCGGTGGGCATTGTGGGCATCGCGGCGCTCCTGAGAGTCCGAGTCCGAAATCCCGTCGAGTTCGGCGAGGTCGGGAGCCTACTCTGGCGACATGGGCCACGCGAAGACCTCCTACGTCTGCCTGCCGTGCCGGGCTTCGTACAAGCAGCCGTACGACGGGAACAGGTCGCAGCGACTCTGCCCCCGCTGTGAGGAGCCGATGATCCACGTCGGATCCGCCTTCGCGCCACCCCGGCGCCGGGACACCGCGGCCTGGCGGACCCTGTCCGTCCTGCTCCACGCGGGCGTCCGCTTCCATAAGAGCTGTTGCGGCGGGCCCGGATATCGCCCGCGCAGTCTCCGTGAAATCCGCGAGCGGATGACGTATGCCCAACGCAGCGGCGAGTCGGCTGCCGAGGCGCTCGTTCGTCTCAACGTGCCGTAACCCCAACGGGGTCCGCGGTGCGCGGCCATACTGAAACCATGCTCGTTCCCACTGGCCATCTGCCGCCGCCCCAGCAACGCCTGTTGCGGGAACTGGACCTCTGTGATCTTCCGGCTCCCGAAGCGGCGCCGGAATCCTACGCGGCCCGGGACCTCGACACAGACCAGGTCCGTGATGCCCTGCCCGCACTGCTGTGGACCGGACTGGTGGAGCAACAGGACGGGGACCGCGGCACGCTCAAGCTCACCTGGGCAGGAGCGGCGGCGCTGCGGACCGCGGAGTGCGATGAGATGGCGGCACGCCTCAGCGCGGTCGCGTCCTTCGCGGACACCGTGGCGCGCGGCGCGGCGTCCCGCTCCGTCGGATACGCCCTGAAGCGCCTGGCGGAGGGAGCGTGGACCCTGGAGCAGGCCGAGACTTACGTGAGAGGCGCGGACGGCGCGTAGGGGCGCTACGTGACCCGCCCCTACGCGCCGAAGTCCAGGACGACACGGCGGCGAGCGCGGCCGGCCCCGGGCGGTGGCGGGAGAACGCCCTCTGAGGTGAGGTCGGCTGTGGTGATGACCGGTGAGTTCACGATCTTCGTGGTGATGGCCTGCTGCGCCGGGGTGAGGTCCACCAGCCGTCGCAGGACGGACAACAGGTCGATCAGCTCCTCGGTCCACTCTCTCGGCCAGGACGTCACATGGATGTCGTCGAGCGGGCTGGTCTTTCGGCTGGTGGGGGAGGCCCTGCGGTATCCGAACCACTTCTTCACGATGCGCATGCCGCCGACCTCGTAGTTCCAGACGTCCAGCGGAACTCCCGTGAAAACGCCTGGTCCGACGTGCAGGGTGTCGGTCTCCTCGTCATAGCGCAGCGTGTCCGGCACGGCGGTTCCGATCGGTGTCGCGTACCGCACCTGCCGAGGATGTCCCGCGGGAAAGCCGACACCTTCTTCCGTCCCGGGCTCATCGGGCGGGTTGCCGCGCTCGCCGTAAGTCGCGGCCCACAGATACTCGTGGCCGATGCGAACCGCCTCGCTCCACAGTTCGGCGTCGCGGGTGAGGGGCAACCGGACTCCTGGGGTGAGAAGTTCCTCGGCAAAGTGCTCAGTGAAGGCGCTGTGGCCGGCGACGGCCAACGCGTAGGCGGCGAGGTCGTGCCCGGTCACTCCGTTCAGACCCAGAACATCGGCCAGGTACCGCAGCAGGCCTCTCGGCACATTGGGAGTGCCGTCCGGGTGCAGGATGGGATGCACCCTTCCGCCCCGGCCGTTGAAGTGGTGCGTGTCCGGTAACAACGCGGTCGCAGCCACCGCCGGGCCGCTGCTTATTTCGTGGCTGCTCTGCTGGTTGAGGAACACCTGTCCAGGCTGCAAGGACTCCCACAGATCAGGCCGTGGGAAGTCAAGTACCCGGTTGTCTGCGATGAGCCACTGACGGTCGAAGCTGCGCAGCGCGATCCGCACGAGCCGTGCGCGAGTACGGGCCTCTTCATCAATGCTTCGATCGGGGTGAGGGAGTCCTGGGAGGCACGTCGGCCGTGAGCCGAGTTGGCGATCGCGAGTCTCCTTGAACAACCGGGCCTTGTAGTCCGCATCTTCTTCCCTGGTGAGGCGGGCCCATCGGTGTTGAAGAAGTCTTTCGGAGGGAGAGCTCACCCAGGACCTGTTCGTTGTGATCCCCAGGCTGCCCCACGGAAAGAGCTCGTCCAGCGCCGGATATTCCTCCCACCCCGACAAGGTGGCCGGGGTGAAGGGCCGTACCCCCAGCGCGTGGGTGTCCCGCCAGCCGTCTTCGTCCAGACGTGTTGACCGGAGCTGCGCGAACTTCTCGGCACGCTTGCCGTGGAGGGCTCGGTAGTGAACCCGCGCTGACCCGCCGGCGACGTGGTCCGCGCGCCGTACGAAGATGCAGATGCATAGTGGCTGGGCGACGTGCGGGAACACCCGGGTGGACACGTCCGAGCGCTGTCCCTCGGGCGACAGGTTGATGACCCAGCCTTCGTCGCACGTCCGGCGCAGATAGTCGCGCATGCCCCGTCCGGCAGGGCCGGTGGTGAATGCCGACGGAGTGATGAAGCAGATCACACCGTGCCGGTCGTCGGCGTGCGCGTCGAAGACCTTCCAGGTGGCCCAGCGCCAGAAGTAGACGTACATGTTCTTCAGCGCGTGCTCATAGCGGCCGTTGCCCGGATGCCGGAAGTCATCCAGGGGCGGGCGGCCCTGGCCCTTCACCCGCTTCTCGATCCAGCCGCCGCGGTTCTCGGCCTTGTCGTCATAAGGCGGATTGCAGATCACCACGGTGACGGGGACGTTGGCCTTCACGTGGTTGGCGCGAGTGCGTGAGACGGAGAGGGGCGCGTAGGTGGAGGGGAGCTGCTCCTCCTTGACGTAGGGATCGTCGAGCGTGTCCGTGACGTGGAGATTCAGGCCGCCCGGCGGGAGCTGGGCGCCGTACTTCTTGAGCAGGTCGGCGGCGCGGAGTTCGGCGACCGCGAAGGGGCCCATCTGGAGTTCGAAGCCGTACAGGCGCTCGGCGAGGCGACCGATCGCGTCGGGTGCCATGGCGTCGCCGTAGCGTTCGGCCGCCTGCTGCGCCACCCGGTCGATGACGGTGTGCAGGTAGGTGCCGGTGCCCATCGCCGGGTCGATGATGTGGACGCACTCGTCGCCGTAGCCCCGGGACCTTCCCAGGCGGGTGCGCAGCACCTCCTCGGTGAGGCGGACCATCTCCTCCACCACCTGGTGCGGGGTGTAGTAGGAGCCGCTGCGCTGGCGCAGTTCGTCGTCGTAGACGGAGAGGAACGACTCGTACAGGTGCAGGTAGGCATCTCGGTTGCCCCGGCGGATGGTTTTCCAGTCGACGGCCGCGACGGTCCGGCGGAGCAGTTCGAGGGTCACCTCGAACCGTTCGTTGACGTTGTCGGTGAGCAACTGGAGGGCCTTGCCCATCAGGGCGTGGCCGGCGTTGAGGCGACGGCCGATCTCGTGGAAGCCGATGTCGGCGAGCTTGATGCCCTCCGTCTGCGCCAGGAGCAGGGCGAAGGTGACAGTCTGGGCGTATCCATCGGCGAAGGTAGCGTCGTCGGCGGTGGGGAAGAGATAGCGCCTCCAGTCGCTTCTCAAACCGGTGAAGGGCCGGTCCGAGGCGGGCCCGCCGGCATCCAGCTGGGCCTCCGCACGCAACTGTTCCCGCACGGCCTCACGCAGCAGGCGGCACAGCGGGGCCATGTGCTGTACGAGCACGGAGACCCGCAGGATGTCCTGCGGCTTCCAGCCGAGCACCCGCTGTGCGAGCGCGTCGAAGGCGGCCGGCTGGGTGGCGGTCAGGTTCCCCCCGGCGTTCTTGAGCGCTCCGGACAGCACGACCTCCTCCCCGATCTGCACGCCGTACTGGAAGACACGCCAGTGGGTGCCGTTGGTGTACAGCAGGTTCGGAAGGTCGCGCAGACGCTGCCACTGCCGCTTGTCGTGGCCGGTGAAGGCGTCGGGATCGATGTTCTTGTCCGGCCGCTTCAACTCGATGTAGCCAGTGACGTTCCTGGCGACGCGTACGGCGTAGTCGGGTCGGACTCCGAGGTGCGGGATACGGGTCTCGGGATCCCAACTGACCTCAGGCATGGCGTGCTTCACGGCCATGGTGCGCAGCAACTGTTCCAGAGGTCCGCGGATCGCCGCCTCACGGTCGCCGGGTCCGGCGAGAGCCCGTTTGCATTCCGCGCCGAACACGGACACGGCGTCCTGAAGCCACTGAAGGTGTGCGTCAGCCATGGTGCCCCCCAGCCCACGGGCCCCGGACATGGCACGGGGCAAACCCCTCTTGCTGGGGAGTATGGGGCAACCATGCTCGAAATGGCAGGGCGCGTACCGGAGTTGCTTTGACGCACCCGTGCGCCCCGAAGCGGCAGGAGTGGCAGGCCGGGAGCCGACGGCCCGGCGTCGCCCGTCCGCGTCCCCAAGGCGGTCGGGCTCACCGACGCTAAACGTCAAGCTGAGTACTTGTACTCAGCCCGGCACCCGCCCACGGCTGACCTCACTCCTGGTCGTCGAGGCGGACCGGCATCAGCAGAGAGAGTGTGTGCTCGTCGTCAGGGCGGCGGATCACGAGTGGGGCCGTGGAGGCGCCGAACTCCAGGAGCAGTTCGTCCCTGGCACCGGCGGTGAGGGCGTGCAGCAGGAACTCGCGGTTGACGGCGACGTGGTTCCGGTCGTCGTCGCCGTCCTCGCGGACGGTCACCGTGCCGTCGTTCGCTACGGCGAGCACGCTGAGGTCGTAGGACACGCCGTCCTGCTCGCGCGTCCTGTCCGCACGGACGGGACCCGTCTCCAGAGCCTTGCGGAAGGAGGCCACGTCGATGACCGCCCGGCGCCCGGCGGGCAGGTCGACGAGGCGCCGGTAGTCGGGGAAGTCGTGGTCGAGGCACTGGCCGACCGTCTGGCGGTCCCCGGCCTCCAACGTCACACGGCCGGCGTCCACGGCGAGGTGGACGGATTCCCCGCCGTCCAGCAGCGCCCGCATCGCGTCGACGAGCGGGAGGGGCACGATGGCCTGCGCGCGGGGGCCATCGTGCCCGGTGGCGTGGGCTTGGGCGACGGCCATCCGGTAGCGGTCGGTGGTCACGACACGGAGTGCTTCGCCCTCGATGTCGAACAGGACCCCGCCGAGCATCGGCAGTTCCGGGTCGGTACTGGCGGCGAAACGGACCGCATCCAGTGCGGCAGCCAGTTCCAGAGCGGGGACGGACAGCCGGACGCTGGCCGTGCGGAGCGAAGTCATCGGGTTCTCCCTGTGATCGAGTTGTGCTCTGAGCGTGGAGAACTCGCCACGTGCATCGGACAGTCCCAGTTCGAGACGGCGCAGGTGCGCCTCCAGCAGCCCGCGCACCAGGACCGTGTCGGAGCTGGACCAGCCGGCCAGCACCAGGCGGATGTCGGCGAGCGGCATACCGGCCCGGCGTAGCCGCGCCAGCAACCGGGCCTCCTCGCACTGCTCGGGGCCGTACCAGCGGTAGCCGCTCACCGGGTCCACCCAGGCGGGGACCAGCACACCGGCCCGGTCGTAGAACCGGAGCGCGCTGACGCTCAGTCCGCTGTCCCGGGCCATCTCCCCGATGCTGCGCATGTCGTTCTCCACACCCGGAACTCTGGGCCCTCCACAAGGTCGAGGGTCAACCTCGTCAACCCCGGCCCGACTCGATCAGGCAGGGCAGTCGGCCTGCGTGGTGGCCGTTCCCCAACGGATCATCAGGTAGCCGGAGCCGCCGATCTCGGCCACGGCGTAACGGGAGTACGGCCATGCCGCACCCGCGCTCTGCCTCTGGTTCACCAGAGCGCGGCACGCCTCACCCGCGGCCATGGCCGCCCAGGTCTCGACCTGCTGCTGGTTCCACAGCACGTAGTCCGACCAGATGTACATCGCCGAGTCTCCGGGATCGAAGCCCACTTTGATCTCGTTGTTGCCGAGCACTTGATCGGTGCCGAGCGTCCGGCGTATCCCGTTGCTCCGCTGGATGATCCTCGTGGCGAGGCGGTCCGCGACCCGGATCTCGTCGCTGTCGGTGCTGGGAATCATCGCCTGAGCGAGGCCGTTGTCGTCCGGTTCCCACTCCTGCACAGCGCCCGAGCCCGGTCCGGTGTCGTTGTCGGCGGCCGAATGGCACTGTGAGTTGGAGATGAAGTCGTCCTGCCACGTCACCTGTGGATCGGTGCCCTTCTCCTCCTTCACCATGACATACGTGCGGTACGGCAGATCCGGGTGCAGGCGGAGAACCACGTCCCTCAGTGTCAGACACATCGACTGGGCGATCTGCGTTTCCGCATACAGCATTCCTTCCTCGTCGGAACTCAGCCGGTACGAGAGGTAGACCTCGTGGCGTGACTCGTGGAACCGCATGGCTTCCGGTGAGAAGTCGATGCCCCCGCTCAGCTCCCGGGAGAGAACACCCTCGTCGTGCAGGACCGCACGTGCCACGTCGTGCTCGCCCGCGCTCTGCGCCTTGCGTGCTTGGTCCCAGCTCTGCGTACTCGCGGAGCGGTCGCTCGCGGATTGCTGTTGCTCCGCTCCAGTGCTGCCTTTCGCGTCTTTCGCGTCCTCCGTGGACGGTCGGCTGGAGTCGGCCGTGAAGGACGGGGGAGCCGAGGCCGGGTGTCTGCCGTCACCGGAGTTGTCGGGTATCAGGGCTGCCACTGCGCCGGCCAGGCCACCGACGAGTGCCGCCGTGACGACCACGGCGCCCACCCACCGCTTCCTGGAACGGCTCGGCGGCAGGTGCCATGCCGGATCCTCCCCCGCCGGCACGTCCCAGACGGCTGAGACCATGTCCCGGGTGAATGTCGGCATCGCATCGGCACCCACCACCTGTGTCACCTGGGACGCCAGCAGTTCGACGCACTCCTGGGCGGCTTCGGCGGCCGAGGGACGGTCGCCGGGTTCCTTGGCCAGCGCCTTCTCCACCAGGTCACGCAGGGGCGCCGGGACGCCGTCCAGGTCCGGCTCTCGGGACATCACACGGAGCGCGACCACATCGGGCATGCCGGTTCCGAATGGCAGCCTCCCGGTGGCCGCGTACGCCACGAGCGCTCCCCAGGCGAACATGTCACCCGCGGGCCCGGAGGCCCCCGTCCGATATTGTTCGGGGCTGATCCAGCCAGGGGTACCGGTCATGACGCCGGTACGCGTGACGCTGGTGCCGTCGGCGGCGTGCGCGATCCCGAAGTCCAGCACGCGCGGGCCGGCAGGTGTGAGGATGACGTTCTGCGGCTTCACGTCACGGTGCACCACGCCCGCGGCGTGCACGGCGGCCAGCGCCTGTGCGGTGGCGGCCGCCAGAGCGTGCAGGCTGCCCCCGGTGAGCGGTCCCAGCGTGAGCACATGCTCGTTCAGCGTCGGACCAGGCACGTAAGCGGTGGCCAGCCATGGGTTGTCCGCGTCCGTGTCGGCGGTCAGTAGCGGGACCAGATACGGGCCGCTCACACGCGAGGATAGTGCCACCTCGCGTTTGAATCGAGCCCTGAACTCGTGGTCCTGGGTCTGCTGGGGATGAATCACCTTCACGGCCACACGTGATCCGTCGGTGGCGACTCCGGCATGGACGGTTCCCATGCCTCCCGCGCCGAGACGGCCGATGATTCGGTACGGGCCTATGTGGGACGGGTCGCCGGGACGAGCCGGCTGGACTCTTCCGCCAGATCCGTTTTCGCTCACAGATGGTTCCTTCGCGCGTGGCTGCATCGCCTGAGCAGGCGGACGTGTGACAGGTGACGGGCCGCCAGGTCCGCGACCCGGCGGGCCCGTCGGATGACTTCCCGTCCGGATGCTATGCGTTGACCGCTTTTAGCGGGAATACCTATTCGGGGACGTCGTCGCTGCTCGGCGGGAGTGGCGGCCCCGTGCCGGATCCAGCGCCGCCGCCGACATGTGCACGCATCAGTCCGGCACCTCGCAGATCTCTTCACGATGGTCCGCGAAGACCCGTACCGGAAAGGACGCAGTTCTTTCAGGCGTCGTTGTCCGAAGATGCCAAGGCCGAGCGGCTGGAGATGCGGGGCATCGTCTCGTTGGGGGAGCGGCGCAGCAGCTTGATGTCACGGCCCTCCACCCAGGCGTTCCACGCCTTGAGGTAGTAGAGCAGGTGCTCACGCGAGTCGTCCCGGCGGCGGTGGGTCCGGCCCGCTGCCAGGCTGAGCATCGTGTTGCGCAGGGTCAGACGTGGGTCGCCCGGTTCCAGGCGCGCGCCGGTGACGACACCCTCTTCCCAGGTGGTCTGGTCGATGTCGGGTCGCGCCTCGGTGGTGACGTACCACCCGATCGTCGCCGCTGTGACGGTGATGCGGCATCCACGGTTCAACGCGATGCCGCGGTGAAGGGCGTCGCGGATACCGGGATGCTTGTCCAGCATGACCAGGAGCTGGTCGTTGCTGGTCACCGAGGATCCGCCGCTCCACGAGGAGTTCGGTGCGTGCAGGTACAGGTGCAGTCCGCGCAGTGCCGCGGCCAGGTGGGTCGCGTTGGCCTCGCCGGCCAGCGCGAGCGCGTCGCGGCCGGTGCGCTTGCGTCCCGTGTCCATCACCGTGAACGCGGTCCGGGGCACGCCGTGCGTGACCGTCAGGGGAACCGTGATCCCGGCTTTGACGATGGCCGCCAGACGGTGCTGACCGTCGATGAGTACCTGATCCTCGTCGAAAGCGATGCCCTGATGCGTCAGCTGCCATTCACCCCGCTGGATCTGCCCCGCGAGCTGTTGGACCGTGCTCTTGCTCAGGGGCCGGTTGTTGGTATTCCGACTGAGCCACTCGGCCGCCAACTGCGGTGATACGTCGACCACTTCCATGCGCATGGATTCGCCGGCCCTTCTGGCGGTGTGAGTGAGTTGAGAGCGATCTGATGGTGCGACAGAAGTGTGAACTCTGTCAATGTTCAAATGTTTCGCCTCCTGCTTCCCGTGCTGTGGGAGCGTCGCTACTCCTGGTACCCTCAGCGCGTGTGCTCAGTTCACACCTAGATGGATGTGTGGCCGGGGCGGGGATTCACAGGGCGGGCCACCGTTGTGGCCCTCGGCAGCAGTGGGGGTGGCGTGTGAGCCAGGGTGAGAGCGGCCTGGGCGACGGAGTGCAGCCGGTCGGGTCCGTGTACCAGTACGACGACGGGCTGCACGTCAGGGTCGACGACGTGCAGCCGTACGAGCTGGTCGACCCCGAGGGCTCGCACGGGTACCGACAGGGCGACGACCTGGTGCGATGCACCTTGTACCTGAGCAATGGCACGGACCGGGCCATCGACGTGGACGGCATCGACCTCCTCGTCCGGAGCGGGCCGTACGGCAAGACGGGCCGCCAGGTTCGGGACTACGAGACCGAGGTGCTCGACGAGTCACTCGAAGGTGTGCTGCGCAAGGGCCGTCGAATGTCCGTGACTTGGGCCTACAGCATTCCCGCCGGTACCGCCGACGAGTTGGACATCGAGGTCCGGTTCGCATACGGGCACGAACGCGAGAGCATCACCTTCACCACAGCCGCGGCCACCACGCCGGCTCCCGTCGACCCCCGCCTGGCGATCGCGCACACCGTGCCCACGCGTCCCACGCCCGCACCGCCCCAGCTCCCTGACCAGGCAGCACTGTTCGGAGAGCGGCAGGAGTCCCTGTTCGCGGACACGGATCCGGAATCCACGGGCGACCCTGGCGGCAACGCCGAAGCGGGTGTCTCCCAGCTCACGGGCCGACCCGTACTGCAGGCCGTGCCTGCGCAGCCGACCGGTCCGGACCAGTCGTCCACGCCGCACGCCGCACCCGTCCGGACGCAGGGGCTGTCCCCGAACGAGCTCGACGCCACTCGCGTCCGCCAGATCTTCCGGTTCCTCGCCGAGGCGGAGGAGTCGAAGGCCCGGCCGGTCCGCACGCTCGACGGCGCCGCCGGCACCGTGTGGTTCGACGAGCTGCCGGACGCCTCCGAAGTCGCGGTGATGGTCGACGGCGTGCTCTCCACCGACGACCCGGCCTGGCTCACCGTCACCCGTCCCGAACGCGAGGACGCTCCGCAGCCCAAGCCCCTGCTCGCACCCTGGGTGGATGAGACGCGTATCCGTGATTTCAAGCAGACCCGCGCCCCTCACCTGCGGCGGCGTATCGAGCCCGAATTCCCCGACTGGTCCCGGGGAATCCCGCTCGAGAAGGCCTATCACGAGCTGGACGAGCATCCGAAGCGGGAGAAGATCGAGAAGCAGTACGCGGCCTGGGAACAGGAGTGGCTCGCGTGGGCGGAGCGACGCCGGGCCATCGACCCCGTCGTCAAGCTCTACGACCGCCTGCACAAGATGCACGAGGACGCCGCCAACCTCGGCGAGGCGTACGAACTCGTGCTCGGAATCGGACGGCTGACCTGGCAGACAGCCGGGGCCCAGCGCGTGGAACGGCATCTGATCACGCACCGGGCCACGATCCAGCTCGACCCCGCCACCGGTACGCTCACCGCTGCCCCGGACCCGACCGGCGTGGGCCTGGAGCTGGAAGAGGGCATGCTGGAGGGTGCCCAGCACGTTCCAGGGCCCGTACGCGAGGGAATCGTCGAGGTGCTGGAAAGCGCCTCCGACGTGACCGACCCCGACCACCTCGACGCCGTACACACCGCGCTGCGCAGCTGGGTCAACGCCGCGCACAGCGCCGGCGGTTACTCGCCCACCGTGGAGCGCGCCCGGCCGCGCAGCCTGGAGGTGCCGCAGGTCGGATTCACGCCCGCACTCGTGCTGCGGGAGCGCAACCGCCGTTCGACGCTCGACGCACTCAAGGCCATCGCCCGCCAGATCGACGCGGGCACCCCTCCCACAGAGCTGCTCGGTTACATCGCCGGCCGTGGCGGAGCCCTGACCGCCGCCGATCTCGCAGCGGCCGAGGACGACGGAACGGAGACGGGCACCGGCGAGATGTACTTCGCGCTCCCCGCCAACGAGGAGCAGCGCACCATCGCCGAACGTCTGCGAGCCAATCGGCTCGTCGTCGTGCAGGGTCCGCCCGGCACCGGTAAGACGCACACCATCGCCAACCTGGTCACGGACCTGCTCGCGCAGGGCAAGCGGGTCCTCATCACCAGCCACACCCCGCGCGCCCTGCGTGTGCTTCGGGACAAGCTGCCGGAGACCGTTCGCGACCTGTGCGTGAGCCGAACCGAGGACGGTGCGGCCGCCCAGCGCGAGCTCGAAGGGTCCGTGCAGAAGATCCTGAGCGAGTACGCCGGATACGACCCGAAAGCCTCCCAGAAGGAGATCCGCACCCTCCAGGCACGGCTCGCCTCGGCCCGGTCCGCCCAGCAGACCATGCTGCGCGACCTCGCCGTAGTGCGCGAGCAGGAGACCCACCGCTTCGAGGCGGAGATCGGCGACTACACCGGCAGCCTCCAGGAGATCGCCGAGCGCCTCACCGCCGAGCGGGATCGACACGACTGGCTCGGCGAGGTACCGCATGAGCAGCCAATCCTGGGCCCCGACGACGCGCTGCGGCTCCTGCACGCCACCCGCGCCTACACCCCGCACCACCAAGCCCTGGCGGCCGAAGTGCCCGGCCCCTCCGAACTGCCCGGCCCCAGCGACTTCGAGGAGGCCGTCACCGTCGTACGGTCGGCCGAGGAAGCGCACGAGGCGGTACGGCAGGACCCGCTGAGCCGGCAGTACGACACAGCCGTGCGGGGCTTGAGCGAAGCCGAACAACAGCGGCTGACGACGGCGCTCGACGCGTTCTCCGCCGCCCGGGCCCGCGCTGCCTCGCTCGCGGCCGCCTCCGCTGAGTGGGCCGCGGCGCTCCTGAGGGAGGTCAGCGCGGGGCAGGACTGGCAGGCGCGCAGCCGGCAGGCCGCCGTCAGCGACGCCCTCGCGGCGGTCGACGCCTCGCTCGCCACCCTGGGTACCGCGATGGTCAGCGGTTTGGAGCAGTACGATCCGGCCGGTGCGCTGGGCCAGGCCACCACCCTGCACAACGGGCTCGCCCAGGGACAGAAGCTGCGCGGGCCGCTCGGCACGCGCACGAAACTGGCCAAGGCCGTCGGCGCGTTCGTTGACGCTGTACGGGTCGACGGGCGGGCCCCCGAGGACACCGCCACCGCGGCCGTCGTCGTCGCCCGCGTCCAGCTCGAACTGCGTCTGGCCCAGGTCGAGGCCGAGTGGGGCACCCCGGTCGGCGCCTGGCAGGGACACGGTCCGCGCCTGGCTCGCCTGCGACAGGACGCCGAGGTACTCCAAGCCCTTCGCGCCGTCGCCACCGCCCGCACCGATGTTCTCACCGCCGCTGCCACCTCACCGGAACTGGCCGTCGCCACCTGGCACGACACGTCCGTCGAGAACGCCGTACGCGCCTTGCTGCGTGCGGCGACGACACTGCGTGCCGCCGAGCGCTCCCGCCGGCTCATCGCGGACACCGAGGAACTGCTGCGTTCCTGGAGCGACCGGCCCGGCGTCTCGTCCGCCGTCGCACGTGCCCTTGACGCCGTGCGGGCCCAGGACCCCGATGGCTACCGTGAGTTCAGCGACGAGATCGCCGAGGTCCGCGAGGCCGCCAGGCTGCGGGCCGAGCAGCACACAGCGCTCACCAAAGTCCGTGAGGCGTTTCCCACGTTCGCCGAGCGGATCACCGAGGCGCCGGAGGACACTGCCTGGGACACACGGCTGCCGACGCTCACCGAGGCCTGGGCCTGGTCCGCATGGCACGACCGCATGGAACGGCTCACCGACCCGGAGGCCGAACGCACCCTGCGCCGCCGGCTGACGGAGGCCGACGACGAGGCCCGCATCATGCTCGCCCGGCTCGCCGCCGCACGCGCCTGGCACCGGTGCCTCGGCCTGCTCACCGGCGACCAGTCCCGTGCGCTCAGCGCCTACCAGCAAGCCGCCCGGCGCATCAAGGGCAAGTACCAGCACCGCTACCGGCGCGACGCCCAGGCCGCGCTGCGCAAGGCACAGACGGCCGTGCCGGCCTGGATCATGCCGCTGCACCAGGTCGCCGAGACCGTGCCCATGGACCGGCCCGGCATGTTCGACGTCGTCATCGTCGACGAGGCCAGCCAGTCGGGGCTCGAGGCCATGCTGCTGAGCTGGCTCGCCGACCGGATGGTCGTTGTCGGCGACAGCAAGCAAGTCAGCCCCTCCAACGTAGGTCTCAAGCAGGACGAGTACTTCCACCTCAGGGACCGGCTGCTCACCGCGCTGGAGCCGGACGTGCGCAGCCTGTTCGGCCCGGATTCCAGCTTCTTCGACCTCACCGAGGCGCTCTCGGCGGGCCGCGGCACGCTCATGCTCAAGGAGCACTTCCGCTGCATGCCGGAGATCATCTCCTTCTCCAACGAGCTGTGCTACAACCGTCGGCTCCAGCCACTGCGGCAGTACGGGGCGGACCGGCTGTCCCCGGTCCGCACGGTGCACGTCGAGGGCGGCGAGGCCTTCGGCAGCAACGACCGGCTGGTCAACACCGCGGAGGCGCAAGCACTCGTCGAAGCGGTCGTGCGCTGCTGCGCCGACCCCGCGTACGAGGGGAAGACCATGGGGGTCGTCAGTCTCCGGGGCACCAAGGGCCACCTGACGGAACTGGAGAACCTGCTCGCCGAACGCCTCGACTACGAGCAGCGCGAGGATCGGCGTATCCGGGTCGGTGACGCCGAGGACTTCCAGGGCGACGAACGGCACGTCATGTTCGTCTCCTGCGTCAACTCGGCCACCACCGCGGCCGGTACCGTACCCGGCGGGTTCAACGGAAAGACGTACGAGCAGCGGCTCAACGTCGCGGCGTCCCGAGCACAGGACCAGGTGTGGGTGTTCCACAGCGCCCGCACGGAACAGTTCCACGAGAACGACCTGCGCCGGCGGTGGCTCGACCACCTCACCCGGCCCGCGGAGGAGGACACCGTCGCGGTCGACGGCGAGGTGCTGCCCGACGTACGACACGAAGCGTTCGACAGCCTGTTCCAGCAGAAGGTGTATCTGGAGCTGACGACCCGCGGTTACCGAGTGCGGCCCGGCTACCGGGTCGGCCGGCACACCATCGACCTGGTCGTGGAGGGCGGAACCCGCAGACTCGCCGTCGCCTGCGACGGTGACGCCTTCGCTGAGGGCGAGGACGCGCCCACGGCGGCCGCCCGGCAGCGTGACCTGGAGCGCGTCGACTGGACCTTCGTCCGCATTCGCGGCAGCCGGTTCCACCTCGACCGTGAGCAGGCGCTCGCGCCGCTGTGGGCGGAGCTGGAACGGCTGGGGATCGAGCCCGTCTCGGAGGAACCGGAGGTGCCCGCTGTCCTGGCAGACGAGGGGCAGGCCGAGGACTCGTCAGCCGGCGAACCGGACAGCGGGGACGAGGAGTCGGGACAGACCGTGGAACGGGAGGTCGCGGGCCCCCCGGTCCCGGCGGCCGAATCCCGGGAAGCCGTAGGCGCTGGGGAGAGCCCGACGAACCTCCTCGCCCACTTCCCGGAGCAGCGTGGCACGGAGCCCGTCCGGGCTGAGAACGACGTACTCGCGTCGGCTCCCGCGCGAGATGCTGCTCCCCGTGCGTCGTCGCTTGCGGGGAATGCGGCGGCTCCCGTCCCCGCAGGGCGCGCGCCATCGCCCTCCGCTCGTCCCGACACGGCTCCGCGTCCCGTGCCTGCGAGGAACGCGGCCCCGGCGCCCGAGCACCCTCCGGTGTCGCCGACCGGGGCCGCCAGGCAGGGCGCGCTTCCCGTCCAGGAGATTCCCCCCGCTGCCTTTCAACGACTGGTCCGGGAGATGCAGCAGCTGCAGGCCGCCGTCGACGCTCCGGACGAGACTCCCGACGGCGTGGACGCGGCGAACCTGGCCTTCCTCAGGAGGACGCAGGCGGATCAGCGTGACCGTCGTACGCAACGCCTCAACTTCCTGCGGACGTTCATCGACGCCGTCCGCGTCGGGGGAGAGACGGATGTGCCGAGGGTCGTGTTCCCCGGTGCGCTGCTCACGCTCGAGTTCGACGGGCAGACCGACGGCGACACTCTGTACACCGTCGCGGAACTGCCCACCGACGAGGCGGACATCGTCTCTCCCTCGTCGCCGCTCGGGCACGCGCTGATGTGGCAGCCGCGGGGGCGTCAGATCTCCTACGACGCCTCGGAGGGGCGTACGCGTGCGGTCGTGGTCCGGGAGATCCGGGTCTGAACGCACGCGGTCCGACCGGATTGAGTTTGCCGCGGCCCCGCCGTACCGACCCGTGCTTCGGGTGCCGGGCGACGGGGTCGCGCGGCCATCACCCGGTGACCGGATCCAGCATGCGGCTGCGCTCACCGCTCCACGAGATGGCCAACGCGTCCCGGGGCCGCGTGCACGCCACGAACAGCAGACAGTACTCGGCCAGCAGATCCGACTGGTGCTGGACGGGGTCGACGTCGGCAGGCGTCACCTGCGGGGCGAACGGCAGGACGTTCGACGTCACTCCCACGACGGCCACACACCGGAACTCCAGCCCCTTCATCGCGTGCATGGTGGCCACGCGGACTCCGGACACGTCGGGACCCGGATTGTCCTTGACCGCGACCGCCGCTATGTGCTCCCGGCGCAGACGAGTGATGACCGCGTCCACGAGCGTGTTGAACCGGGCGCACACCGCCACCTCGGACGGCTTGACACCGTCCTGGTCGATCCAGGTCCGGATCTGTTCGACCAGGGCCCGCAGCTCGTCGTCCTGGCTGCCGTGTCCGCGAGCCACCGGAACTCTCCCGTGCAGCTCGGAGCGGTAGCCCCGCAACGAGTCGCGGCCGCCGTCCTCCTCGTCGTCCTCACCGAGCCGGCCCACCGACTGACCATCGAGAAGCGCGGCGGACCAGCGCAGGATCTCCTCGGTGCTGCGGTAGTTGACGCGCAGTCGTGCCGTACGCCCACGGACGCCGATGCCCAACGACCGCAGCGAGACCCGGGAGTCGTAGATGCGCTGATGCGGGTCGCCCACCAGGAACATGTCGTCGGACTGGGGAGCCACGCAGGCGCGGAGGACCCGCCACTGTGCCGGATGGAGATCCTGGGCCTCGTCCACGACGACGTGGCGGTAGCGCGGACCGCCCTCGGTCAGAATCCGGGCTGCCTGGTCGCACAGCTGGGTGTACGTCGCCGAGTCACGCGAGGCGAGATCCACCGTGAACCGTTCCATGACGCGCCACAGCCGCGCCCGTTGCACCCGTCCGACCTGGGTGCCCCGTCCCTTGCGCACGCAGCGCAGATACTCCTCGGGGGTGCGCAGCCCCTGGGCCAGAACGACGTTGCGCAACTCCTGAGACAGGAACTGCTCGGTCCAGGGGAGTTCCTCGCGTCCGATGGCGCGGGTCCAGGCGCTCTTCTCGGCGGCGGATGACAGGGGCTTCGGGGCGCTGCCGCGCGCCTCCCGGACCACCCGGGCCGCCAAGGAGTCCACCGTGGTGACATCGACGCGGTCCAGCAGGTGTGCGTCGGTGTCGCCGAGGAGGAGCGCCAGGTTGTCCCGCAGCGCGGCGGCCATGGCGTTGGTGAAGGTGGTGAGCAGAATGCGCTCGCCCTCAAGACCGGTACGCAGCAGGTGCCGTACCCGGTGCAGGGCAACCACGGTCTTGCCGGTGCCGGGGCCGCCGGTGACCTGGGCGGGGCCGTTGAAGCCGGGGTGGTAGGCATGGCGTCGCTGTGCGGGATGGAGGAATACACGCCAGCGGGTGAAATCCTCGACGAGGATGCGCTCCAGTTCGCCGGGACCCGTCACCTCCACGATGCGGTTGGGCGTGTTGAGGATCGCCTCGCTGAGAGTGACCGCGGGCCGCTCCTCAGCCGTGCGGACCGTCTGCCCGCGGGGAGCAATCAGTTGCTCCCAGACCGCCTCGGCCGACCAGCCGTCCGCAAGGAACCACAGGACCTCGTACTGGTCGGCGGGCATCATGGGCGGTGCCATGACCGTCAGGTCATCGGCGGTGACACAGACCCGGGCGAGGCGCAGGACCTGCTCGTCGATGCCGAGATCGCGCAGCACGGTGTCGGAGTGGTCCGCGAACAGACGCGTCGGAACGGCGACCGCCTTCGTCTCGAAATAGGTCTCCATCTGTTCGAGCGCCTCGACGTTGCGCACCTCCACGCCTCCGGTGGCACCGTTGACCGAGTAGGCGCGTTTGCAGGCCCAGTTGATGGCCTCGTCGTGGGGAGCGACCCTGAGCAGGATGAAAAGCTCGCTGCCGTCGTCGGGGGCCAGCAGGACACCGCGGTAGAACTTGGTGATGCGGATGGTGCGGATCCGGGGGTCCCGCGACCGCTCGAGCTTCTCCAGGTGCATGCCCTTGCTGGCGTGGAGCTGGGGAACCGTCATGCTCCGGAACATCTGGATCGCGTCGCCGACTTCCTTCTGGACGGGTCTCTGCAGGGAGATGAGGTCCGCGACGAAGTCGTCGGAGAGGGCGAGACGGGGCATGGGCATCCTCGGGTCGCTGACGGACGGCGGTCGGGGTCCAGACTAGAGACCCGGTTCGGAGTCGAGCTCTGGAGCCTCCCCTAATCGTTGTGTGAACTGAGTCAACGTCCTATATTGCTCATGGCTTCGGAGCAATCCGCGTTCGCGCCCATCGGACCCGTCCGGAAGGATCCTTCTCATGCCGGCCCAGCCAGCCCAGGCCGCTGTCCCGCACCCGCTGGACGAAGTTCCCCAGACATTTCGCGCCGGGGACTCGTACACGGTGCGGGACGGACTGGTGACCTACATTCGCCGCGACCTCCTCGGGCCCTGGGACGGAGAGACGGAGACCCTGCCGGGTGGGTCCTCCGGACCGCGCGACCGCTACCTCGTGGGCATGCTCGGGCCCCGGCCCGACACCGTCACCGCCGACCGGATCGCCCGCGCGGCCGCCCAGAGCGCGGACAGTGACTCGGGCGACGAGCAGGAAGGCGACGACACCGGCCTCCAGGACCGGCTCAGCCCACAGGCCGCCGGCCACATATGGGCGTCGTCCATGGGACTGTCCTTCACGGTCCCGGCCTCGGTCGGCACGCTCACCGTCGAGGTCTGCTGGGGGCGTTACACGCAGTCGGAAGAGGCGTCGGACCGGGGCACGACCCGCCGGGTCTGGTCGCGCGAGCCTGTCCGGCATGTGGTGGACGTCGATGTGACCGGCACAGGGGGCCGGACACGTGAACTCGAGGGCGACGTGGTCCTCCTGGACGTACAGGTACGACGACACACGGGCCGGACC
Source organism: Streptomyces sp. NPDC001204 (assembly GCF_053598035.1). NCBI lineage: Bacteria > Bacillati > Actinomycetota > Actinomycetes > Kitasatosporales > Streptomycetaceae > Streptomyces > Streptomyces sp. NPDC001204. The sequence goes on from NZ_JBSFJL010000004.1 coordinate 327,216, forward strand.
GCAGCCGAGGACCTGCGTGTCGTCGAACTCGCCCTCGTGAACCGGCAGCAGGACAGCCGCGAAGCCCGCGACGCCCACTGGCTGTTCCAGACCGGAATCGACGTCACCGCGTTTCCCGACGACCAGGCAGCCGTCTTCCTCCCCGTCGACGACCCACTCGATCCGGCCAACCGCCAGAACGCGCCCGAGGACGCCGAGGAGCGGCGGCTCCGCCTCCTCTACCGGGACAGTCTCAGCCACGCCAATGGCCGCAACGTGGCCGTGCACGCCCACGTGCGCGACGGCGAGCGCAACGCCCACCGCCTGACGACCACCTGGCTCCCCGAGTACGATGTCCGGGCCACCACCGCACCGACCCTGGAGGAGCAGGACCTGCTCCGCGGGCTCGAACTGGGCATGGACGAACTTGCCGCCCTCGCGGTGCCCACCCGCCGCACCGAACTCAGCGCCGCTCTCGCCCCGCTGGCCGACGGCTACGGCACCTGGCTCGAGCAGCAGCGGCACAACGCCCGTTCGCTCCCCGAGGACCTACGGGAATCGGCCGAAGTCGCCATCGAGCAGGCGCTGGAGATCTGCGACCGGATAACGCTCGGCATCGACCGGCTCGTGGCCGACGACACCGCCCTCGACGCCTTCCGGTTCGCCAACCGGGCCATGGCACTCCAGCGCCGCAACACCGCCGTAGCCGCCGCCCGAGCCGGTCGTGAGGACGATCCCGCCTCATATCTGGAGGCGTACGAGGAGATCCATGCCAAGGGCAAGGCAGCGGCCAGCTGGCGCCCGTTCCAGCTCGCCTTCGTGCTGCTGAATCTGGACTCCCTCAGCCGTCCGGGCCACCCACACCGCGGCACCGGCCGCGAAGCACTCGTCGACCTGTTGTTCTTCCCGACCGGTGGTGGCAAGACCGAGGCATACCTCGGTCTGGCCGCCTACACCTTCGCGCTGCGCCGCCTGCAGGGCACGGTCGGCTCCGGAGCGCAGGCCCGCAGCGGCGAGGCAGGCGTGGGTGTCCTCATGCGCTACACCCTGCGCCTGCTGACCGCACAGCAGTTCCAGCGCGCCGCGGCCCTGGTCAGCGCGTGCGAGGTGCTGCGCCGGGAGGAGTTCGTACGGGACGTCCGCTGGGGCGCCACCCCGTTCCGCATCGGGCTCTGGGTCGGAACCTCCGTCTCGCCCAACTGGTTCGACGAGGCCAAGGAACAGATCGCCGAGGCCCGGGAGAGCGCGAGCGACAAGCACGCCCGGGTGCTCCAAGTGCTCACCTGCCCGTGGTGCGGGACCGGGCTGACCGCACGCGCGCACATGGAGTACGACGAGGGACGGCGCCGGGTTCTGCTGTACTGCCCGCGCGGGGAGGGAGAGGACCGCTGCCCCTTCTCGCGGCGCGAGGCGCCCGGGGAAGGCATTCCCGTGCTCACCGTCGACGAGGAGATCTACCGCCTCGCCCCGTCACTGCTGATCGCGACGGTGGACAAGTTCGCCCAGCTCCCGTGGAACGGGTACGCCGGGCTGCTGTTCGGCAGGGTCACCGAGCTGTGTCCCCGGCACGGCTACCGCCACGACGACCTCGACGCGAAGACCGGATGCGGCGGCCGCCACAACGCCAAGGGCAGCCTTCCCGGCGTCACCGCGCAACCCGTCACCCGTCTGCGTCCGCCGGACCTGATCATCCAGGACGAGCTGCACCTCATCTCCGGCGCGCTCGGCACCACCGTCGGTCTCTTCGAAGCCGCCGTCGACCAACTGTGCACCTGGAGCTTCACCGACGCCCGGGGAGACCGCCACGAGGTCGGGCCCAAGATCGTCGCATCGACGGCGACCACCAAGCGGGCCGCCGACCAGGTGCTGGGCGTGTTCGGCCGCAAGGTCGCCGTGTTCCCGCCGCAGGTCCTGGACGTCGGTGACACGTTCTTCTCCCGCCAGGTGGAGCTGAGCCGTGAGAACCCCGGCCGCCGCTACCTGGGCGTCTGCGCGCACGGCACGCGCCTCAAGGCCGCGGAGATCCGGGTCGCCGAGATCCTGCTGCTCGCGGCGCAACAGCTCTTCGACGACTACGGCAGACCGGCCGACCCCTACATGACCCTCGTCGGCTACTTCAACGCCACCCGCGAACTCGCGGGAATGCGGCGGTACATGGACGACGACATCACCACCCGCGTGCGCTCCAACGGCAGCCGCAAGGGCCAGGACACCCTGGCCGAACGCATCGTCAGCAAGGCCGGCATGCTCAACATCCAGGAACTGACCTCGCGCATCTCCTCCGCCGACATCGGCGCCGCGCTCAAACGCCTGGAAACCGAGTTCGACCCCGAGCGCGACACCTCCGTGCGGCGCCGCGCGTTCCTCCGCGAGTACGCGGTCGCCGTGAAGGAGAAGCGCGAACCCCGCGTCAGGATGACCCCGAGCACCCGACAGGCCGTCGACGTCGTCCTCGCCACCTCCATGCTGCAAGTGGGCGTCGACGTCTCCCGGTTCGGTCTGATGCTGGTGGTCGGCCAGCCCAAGAACACCGCCGAGTACATCCAGGCGTCCTCGCGCGTGGGCCGTGACGCTGCCCGGCCCGGTCTCGTCGTCACCCTCTACAACTGGTCACGTCCGAGGGATCTCGCCCACTTCGAGGACTTCGAGCACTACCACGCCACCTTCTACCGCCAGGTCGAGGCCTTGTCGGTCACCCCGTTCACCCGCCGCGCCCTCGACCGGGGCGTCGCCGCCACATACGTCGCTGCGCTGCGGCATGCCGCGTACGACGCCTCCCGTAACCTGGACGCCCACACCGTCGATCTGGACGGGCCGATCGGCCAGGACGTCGAGCGCCGGTTCCTGGAACGAGCCGAACGCGTCGGCAATGACCGCGCCCGGCAGTACCTGAGCGAACGACTGGAACGGCTCAAGGACGAATGGCGCCGCAGGCGTGACGAGAGCAGTTCCTCTCTCGGCTACCGCAAGGAGAAGCACAAGTCCACGACTGTGGACGGACTGCTGAAGCGGGCCGACGGCACCCGGTGGACCGAGCTGACCGTCGGCATGTCCATGCGCGAGACCGAGAACGAGATCAACCTTCTGGTTCCCGGTGGCGGCTTCCTCGACGAACCCTCGGGAGCCGGCCCCGACTGGAATTTCGGCGCGTCCGAAACCGGCCCGGACACCGATCACGACACGGAAGTCGTCGTTGACAGCGACGAATACGGCTCCACCGCCACCCCGGCCAGGAAGGCACAGCGATGAGCAGCAACCTCAACCGCAGGGTCGGCGCGGTCCGCCCCAGCCACCTGATGTTCACCGCCGGCATCGGCTCCCTCGTCGACATGCCGAACTTCTCCGTCCTGGTCAGGGGGCTCGACTCCTGGAGCTACTCCGGCGTCACCGACTACGACATCGACGAACCCCGGCTGCGCGCCGCCGTCAACCGGTCCCTCCAACGTCACGGGCGCGGCCAGATCGACCAGTTGCGCGCCGCGCCCTGGCTGGAGGGCGGGGACACGGACCCCAGAGGCTTCGCCGCCCAGGGAGTCGGAGTGCCCGTCGCACCGTTTCCCCAGTGGCTGCGCTGCACCGCCTGCAACATCCTGGCGGCGGTCGACTCCGACGAGTTCGCCTTCGTCAACACCAATCCACGCGCACCGCACGAGGCACGGTTCGTCCACGACTGCAAGCGCGGGAAGCCGCTCGCGGTGGCCGCCCGTTTCACCCTGGTCTGCACGAACGGCCACCTCGACGAGTTCCCCTACACCGCCTACGTCCACCATGGACGGCCCTGTGGCAAGATGCCGCGCCCGAAGCTGCGCATGAAGGACCACGGTGGCAACCAGGCTGCCAACGTGACCATCGAGTGTGTGGCCTGCGGTGGCAAGCGCAACATCAGGGAGGCCATGGGTGAGAAAGGCCGCAGCAAACTGCCGCAGTGCCGTGGACGCCACCCGCACCTGGGCACGTACGAGCCGAACGGCTGCGACCGCGACCCGGTCCTCATGGTCGCGGGCGCGTCCAACCAGTGGTTCCCACTCACCCTCAGCGCCCTGGCCCTGCCCAAGGGACAGGGCGGGGACATCGACAAGCTGCTCGAAGACCACTGGCCCGAACTGCGGACCATCACGGACCGGGGCCAGCTCGACTTCATGGCCGGCCTGCCCGCGTACGGGTTCCTGAAGGCGTTCGACGCCGATGCGGTCTTCGCGGCCGTCGTGGCGCGCAAGCAGGGCAGTGAGGGGCCCGCACCCTCCGCACCGGAGGTCCAGGCTGATCTTTTCGGCCCTGAATGGGACGCGCTTTCCGGCCCCGTCCCGACGCCCGGCGACGACTTCGCTCTGCGCCAGGTCGCCGTTCCCGCTCACCTGGGCGACTTCTTCTCCGACCTCCGTCAGGTCGAGCGGCTGCGCGAGGCACGCGCCTTGATCGGGTTCACCCGGCTCGACGCCCCCGATCCCGAGTCGCCGGAGATCGCCACCCGCGTGGAGCTGTCCCGCGGCAGACAAAGGTGGGTACCGGCCAGTGAGGTGCGCGGCGAAGGCATCTTCCTGCGGGTCCGGGGCGACCTGATGGCGGATTGGGTTGCCCGAATGGAGAAGTCACCGCAGATGGAGGCACATCGGGAGGCGTACGGCCGCTTCCGCGTCAACCGCAAGTCGGACCGCATGACCAGCGACTTCGACCCCCACCAAGGCTGGCCCGGGCCCAGGTACATAGCCCTGCACACCCTCTCCCATCTGCTGATCCGCACCATCGCCCTGGAGTGCGGCTACAACTCGGCCTCCCTCGCCGAACGGATCTACGCGGGAGACGACCAGAACCCGCGAACGGGCATCCTCATCTACACGGCCGTTCCGGACTCCGAGGGAACGCTCGGAGGCCTGGTCTCACTCGCCGAGGAGCGTGAGTTCGAGCGGATCGTACGGCGTGCCCTGGCGGATGCCGGGCACTGCTCTGCCGACCCGCTCTGCTCCGAGCGTCTGCCGCACGACCCCGAGGACTACCTCCATGGAGCCGCGTGCCACGTCTGCCTCTTCGTGTCGGAAACCACCTGCGAACGCGGCAACCGGTTCCTGGACCGCCGCTTCCTCGTTCCGCTGTCCGGTGAAAAGGAACCGGTGCTGACGCCGACCGGCCTGTTGCCGTGAGCCGGCACCGGTTCGAGGCCGCCGTCGAGGCCGCCGTGGCGGCCCTCGGACTGTCCCGAGGCAAGGACCTGGTTGGCCTGCTGGCACAACGACGTTCCAAAGAGCGGGCGTTGACCGAACTGGCGACCTCGGGAGTTGCTCCCGCCGTCGCCGAGGTCTACGACGCCATGGAAGCTGAGGCGGTCCCCCTGGCCGAGGCGGCCGCCTACGTGCGGGGCTACGTCGCCGCCATGCTGCGGGCCAGGGATACGGTTCAGGTCCGCACGGTGTGGAGTGGACCCTCCTCGTCGGACGTCCCTGTACGCGCCACCGCCCAAGTGCTTATCGAGGTCATCGACCAGGCCCACGAGGAACTGGTGATCATGACCTACGCGGCCCGCCCGTACCCGGCGCTGACGCGCGCTCTGACCGAGGCCACGTCCCGGGGAGTGGAGACACACATCGTGGTCGAGACACTGGCCGGCGCGCGCGGCCTGCTCTCGGGGCGGGAGCCGGCCGACGCGTTCGCGTCGGTACCCGGCCTGCGCCTTTGGCATTGGGCGCGTGACCGGTCCGTGCATGTCCAGTCGCGTCAGCATGCGAAACTCGCGGTCGCTGACCGCAGCACCCTCTTCCTGGGCAGCGCCAACCTCACTGAGTCCGCATCCCGACGCAACATCGAGGCGGGGGTGCTCGTGAGCGGTGGTGAAGCACCTCGACGCGCGGCGGAGCATGTCGTCGAGCTGCAAAGGATGGGGGTACTCCAGCCCATGGATACCGTGGGGCGCACAAAAGCGTCCCGTCGTCCGTGACCGCGAGCATACTGAGTCGCAGGACGTGCGCAGCCCCGCCTTCGCGCACTTCGTTGTTGCGAAGAAGGGGCTGCCCTTCGTACTCACGCCCAGTCCGCTGTCCCGACACAGCCGAGGCGGGATCAGCCTTCTCAGCCCTCGTCCGCCTCCCGTGCGGCGTGCTCCAGCCGGCGCCGGTGGTTCTCCCACCAGGCGCGATCGCCCGGAGGGATGCTGTCGGCGCTCTTCGTCAGGCCTACGGTCCCGTCGATGAGTTCCCGGACGATGTCGGCGTGGCCGGCGTGCCGCTGGGTGTCGGACAGCACGCGGACCAGGACGTGGTGCAGGGTCACCTCTCGCCGCTCCTCCGGCCACCACGGGACGTGACCGGTCGCGTCGAGCGGCAGCCGCGCGATCGTCCCGTCCGCGTGCTCCCACGCCCGCCGGTACAGCCCGGTGATCTCCTCGCGCGACTCGTCCGCGGTGGCCCACATGTCCGCGTTGGGCTCGGCGTTCTCCGTGTACCACCAGGGCGGCGGATCCCCCTTGAAGTACGGCCGTCCGAACGTGTCGCCGAAGTAGCCGAGTTCCACGCCGGCGGTGTGCTTGACCAGCCCCAACAGGTTGGTGCCGGTGGGAGTCAGAGGGCGCCGTACGTCGTATTCCGAAAGTCCTTCGAGCTTCCACAGCAGGGCGTCACGGGCGTCTTGCAGATAGCGGAGAAGGGTCGCCTTCGGGTCTGCTTCGATCATGCCGGGCAGTCTTCCAGCCGCCGCTGACAACGGGTCCGGCCTGCCCCCCCCGGGTGCGTGGGACGGGTGCGGGCGACAAGCTGAAGGTACGGATCCGAGGCAGGTGCGTCATGGGTGAGCGGGCGGTGTCCGTTCCGCGGATCGTGGTCGGTGTCGACGGCTCGGGGCCGTCGGAGGACGCTCTGCGGTGGGCGGCGCGGCAGGCCGCTCTGACGGGTGCCGTGGTGGAGGCGGTGACGGCGTGGGAGTACCCGATGTGGTACGGCACGAGCGCCTTGGCCGCCGGGTTCGACTTCGCGGACAACGCGGCGAAGATCCTCGCGCAGACGCTCGACGAGACCTTCGGTCCCGACCGGCCGGTCGAGATCCGGACCCGGGTCGAGCAGGGGAACCCGGCGGGCGTGCTGCTCGCGGCCTCCCGGGGAGCGGAGCTGCTGGTCGTGGGGAACCGGGGCCACGGCGGGTTCACCGAGGCGCTGCTGGGGTCGGTCGGCCAGCACCTCGTTCAGCACGCGGAGTGCCCCGTGGTCGTCATCCGCGGCCCCGTACCGGGCACCGCCCATGGGGCCGGCGGCGTGCGGTGAGGCCATGTGGCCCTATGACGCACGGGGGCTGCCGGGCGACTGTGGAAAGCGTGCGGGACCCGAGCACAGGAGACGGGAAGAAGGTTGACGGCATGGCCTGGGCATCTTGGACCACCCCCGGGGTCTTCACCGGCCGGGGCGGCGTACGAACGGACGAGGCCGGTGTCGTGACCGGCAATCTGACCGTCCACACGACCTGGGACGGGAACGAGGCGGACGTGACGGTCGGGTACACCGGGACCACCGAGTGGTTCACCCTGACCGGAAGCCCCGTTCCCTGCCGTACCGAGCGGCACAGCCGGGAGCTGCACCAGGCCGTGGTGGCCGCGGTCAGCGCGGGCGGCGGAGCCACCGTCCGGCAGACGCGGGTGAGGGAGACGACCTGAACCGCGGCGCTCAGGCGCGCGTGTCGTCGGGTTCGGGACCCCAGTACTCCGGGCCGCCCCCGCGCCAGTCGATCAGCGGGGAGACCGAGACCTCCACGGGATCGACGTCCAGCCCCGCGCGGCGCAGGAACTCGGCGACATCGGCGACGCTGTAGGCCAGCCCCAGGATCTCGCCGTTCACGCGGACACGCCGGCCGCCCGTCGGGGAGGGCGGGTGCACGATCACGGGCAGTGGTCGGGGCATGTACCCAGCATCGGATGCGGGCCGCGCCGCCGCATCCGGACGGCGGCGGTCCGCGCCCAGGCCCGCTCCGCGGGGGGCCCGACTACGCTGTCGGGGTGACGGACAGCAACAGACGGCCGCTCGCCGTGTTCGACCTGGACAACACCCTCGCCGACACGGCGCACCGGCAGCGCTTCCTCCGGCGCCGCCCGCGCGACTGGGACGCCTTCTTCGCGGCCGCGCCCCACGATCCGCCCATCGGGCAGGGCGTGGAGCTGGTCCGCCGGAGCGCGGCGGAGTGCGAGGTCGTGTACCTCACCGGGCGGCCCGAGCGGTGCCGCCGGGACACCCTGGACTGGCTGGCCGCCCACGGGCTGCCCGAGGGGCGCCTGCACATGCGACGCGACGGCGACCGCAGGCCGGCCCGCCGCACCAAGCTGGAGATCCTGCGTCGGCTCGCCCGCGACCGGGAGGTCCGTGTCCTCGTGGACGACGACGAGCTGGTGTGCGAGGACGCCCAGCAGGCGGGGTTCCGCGTCCTGCGCGCCCGCTGGACGGCGCCGTCCGCCGAGTTGAGGACCGCGCAGGAGAGCAAGGGGCGTACCTGAGCCGGGGGAGGGCCAGCCACGCATCGAGTGGGACGCGCCAAGTCGCACGCGCCAAGAGGGCCGTACGAGAGGGACGTACGAGGGGGCCGTACGAGAGGGACGTACGAGGGGGACGTACGAGGGGGCCGTACGAGGGTGAGTGACGTACGAGAGCGGCGGACGCGGGCGCGTCAGTCCGCTTCCTCGATCCGGAAGCCGACCTTCAGGCCGACCTGGTAGTGCTCGATCCGCCCGTCCTCGATCTGGCCCCTGACCTGGGTCACCTCGAACCAGTCCAGGTTGCGCAGGGTCTGCGAGGCGCGGGTGATGGCGTTGCGGATGGCCTGGTCGACGCCTTCGTGCGAGCTGCCGACGATCTCCGTGACCCGGTAGGTGTGGTCGGTCATGAGGGTGGCTCCTCTCGGCGGGCGGCGCCGGTGACGCGAGTAAGGGGCGTCACGACTTCCGGGCGCGCGTGTGGCGCGCGTCACTCCACCGTGCCGTATGCGGAGGCGGGGCGCGAGACGAAGAAGTGCGGCAAGCGGGACATCACTTGACCCGGGCATTGGTCCATACCAAAATCGCAGCCACACCCGCGCGAGCCCCTGCTCGTCCCCCCACGTCGGGCCCCTTCCCTGTGCGTCGGAAAGAACAGGACCCCTCGTGAGACCTCGCCTCCTCGCTCTGGTGTGTGCGTCCTCCTTCCTGGTCAGCGCCTGCGGCGTGCTGTCTCCAGGCGGAAGCGGGCGGCACACCGTCACCGTGTGGATGATGAAGGGCAGCGCGTCGCAGGACTTCCTGGAGCGCTTCACCGAGGACTTCGAACGCACCCACGGAGACCTGCGTCTCGACATCCGCATCCAGGAGTGGACCGGCATCGGTCCCAAGGTGCAGGCCGCGCTCACGAATCGCTCCGAGGGCGGCCCCGACGTCATCGAGGTCGGCAACACCCAGGTCGCGCAGTACGCCAAGGGCGGCAGGCTGACCAACCTGACGCTGGAGTCGATGCGGGACTGGGGCATGCGCGACTGGCTGCCCGGCCTGGCCGAACCGGGGCTGGACAACTCCTCCCAGTACGGCATCCCGTGGTACGCGGCCAACCGGGTCGTCATCTACCGCAAGGACCTGTTCGAGCAGGCGGGCATCACCAAGCCGCCCCGTACCCGGACCGAGTGGCTGGCCGCGAGCGAGAAGCTCAACTCCGCGACCGACCAGGGGATCTACCTCGCCGGACAGGACTGGTACACGCTCTCCGGCTTCATCTGGGACGAGGGCGGCGACCTCGCCACGGAGACCGACAGCGGCTGGAAGGGCGCCCTGGACAGTGCCGCCGCGCTGCGCGGCATGGACTTCTACCGGCAACTCCAGGCGCTGGGCCGGGGTCCGGTCGACGCCGACGAGGAACACCCGCCGCAGGCGGAGGTGTTCGCCGAGGGGAAGGTGGCGCAGATCGTGGCGGTGCCCGGCCTCGCCCAGACCATCGTGGAGAAGAACCCCGACCTCAAGGACAAGTTGGGCTTCTTCCCCGTGCCGGGCAGGACCGCCGCCCGGCCGGGCACGGTGTTCACCGGCGGCTCCGACCTCGTCGTGCCCCGTAACACCACCGACCGGGACGGCGCCGTCGCCGTGGTCGCCGCCCTCACCGACGCCAAGTGGGACACCGACCTCGCCCGCACCATGAACTACGTCCCCAACAAGACGAAGCTCGCCGCCGCCGTCGCGGACGAGGAGGGGGTCGCGGCCATGGCGGCGGGCGCCGCACACGGCCGGGCGACCCCCAACACGCCGCAGTGGGCCACGGTCGAGGCCGACAACCCGATCAAGGACTACATGACGAAGGTGCTCTCCGGCGGCGACCCGCTGACGGAGGCCCGCCGCGCCTCACAGCGGATCACCGAGCAGTTGGCGTAACCCCTGGGGCCCCGGGCGATGGCCCCCGAGTCCTCCAGGCCCAGGCCACGGCCCGGTGGGCTCGGAGGACTCGGAGGACTCGGAGGACTCGGAGGGCCTCAACGGCGCCCGGTTCCCGCCCCGTCACCGGCCCAAGTCACCGCGCCACACTCAGCGACAGCGCGAAGCGTTCCTCGCCGTCGGTCCACCACCGCTCCAACCCAAGCCCCGCGGCGGCAAGTTCCGCGCTCACCCCGTCCTTGCGGAACTTCGCCGACACCTCGCTGCGCAGCTCCTCGCCCGCCGCGAAGTGCACGGCGAGATCGAGCGCGGGCACCTTCACCGTCTGCGCGATGCGCGAACGCAGCCGCATCTCGATCCACTCGTTCGTCGCGTCCCAGAGCGCCACGTGGTCGAAGGCGTCCGGCTCGAAGTCGGCGCCCAGTTCGCGGTTGACCACGCTCAGGACGTTCTTGTTGAACGCGGCCGTCACTCCGGCGGCGTCGTCGTACGCCCCGACCAGCACGTCCTCGGCCTTGACCAGGTCGGTGCCGAGCAGCAGCGCGTCGCCGGGGGAGAGCAGGGCGCGCACCGAGGCGAGGAACTCGGCGCGTTCGCCGGGCAGCAGATTGCCGATGGTGCCGCCGAGGAACGCCAGCAGCCGTGGGCCTGGGGAGTGGGGGAGGGCCAGGGCGGCGGTGAAGTCGGCGATCAGCGCGTGGACGTTCAGTCCGGGCCGCTCGGCGACCAGGGCCCGCCCGGCCTGTTCCAGCGCGGTGTCGCTGACGTCGACGGGGAAGTAGGTGTGCAGCCGGGGCAGCGCGTCGATCAGATGGCGCGTCTTCTCCGAGGAACCGGAGCCCAGTTCGACGAGGGTGCGGGCGGGCAGCGCGGCGGCGATCTCGGCGGACCGGCCGGCGAGGATCTCCCGTTCGGCACGGGTCGGGTAGTACTCGGGCAGTTCGGTGATCTGCTCGAACAGCTCGCTGCCGCGCGCGTCGTAGAACCACTTCGGCGGCAGCGTCTTGGGGTCGGAGGTCAGGCCGTTCTGGACGTCGGCGCGCAGGGCCGCGGCCATGGCGTCCTCGGGCAGGGTACGGGTGATACGGAACTCACTCACGTGCGGGGCTCCTCGGATCGTGCGGATGCCAGGTCCTCGGTGGGGTCCTTCAGCGGGGTGAGCAGGACGTCCGTGCGGCTCGCCGCGAGCAGGGCGCGGTCGGGCACCTCAACCCAGTGCGGGTCGTCGTCGTAGGGTTCGGAGGCCACCACCGTGCGGCGGCCGGGCTCGGCCAGGTACCACAGGCTGTCGCCCCAGGCGGTCGCGGTGATCGTCTCGCCGTTGGTGAGCAGCAGGTTGAGCCGCGAGCCGGGGGCCGCCGCGGCGACCTCCAGGACGGTGTCGGCGAGCGCCTGCCCCTCCTCGTCACCGCCGCGGAGCCGGGCCAGCACCAGTGCCCACACGAGCGCCGAGTCGTTGCGGGCCTCCAGCGCCAGCAGGTCGCGCGGCGGCAGGGTACGGGACACCGCGGCGAGCGAGTCCGGCCAGCCGGTGACGGCGCCGTTGTGACTGAACAGCCAGGTGCCCGCGGCGAACGGCGCCGCCGCGGCCTCCGCGTCCGCGCCCGAGAGGGTCGCGTCCCGCACCGCGGCGAGCAGCGCCGAGGTGCGTACGACCCGGGCCAGGTCGGCGAAGGACAGGTCGGCCCAGATGGGCCCGGCCCGGCGGTAGCGGGCCGGCACCGGGTCGCCCTCCGCGTACCAACCCACCCCGAAGCCGTCGGCGTTGACCGTCCCGTGCCGCTGGTACCGGGGCGCCCACGCCTGCCGGTACAGGCTGTGCGCCGGTTCCACCAGGTACCGGCCGAGCGGCTCCTCGGGTCCCAGATACGCCAGGTGACGGCACATCAGTTGGCCTCCGAGCGGGCCGTGCGGAACCCGGAGAAGATCTGCCGCCGGATCGGGTAGTCCCAGTTGCGGAACGTGCCCCGGCAGGCCACCGGGTCCACGGCGAACGAACCGCCGCGCAGCACCTTGTACTCGGGCCCGAAGAACACCTCCGAGTACTCCTTGTACGGGAACGCGGTGAAGCCCGGGTAGGGGGTGAGTTCGCTCGCCGTCCACTCCCACACGTCCCCGATCAACTGCCGTACGCCGAGCGGCGACTCCCCGGCCGCATAGCTGCCGGCCGGGGCCGGGCGCAGGTGCCGCTGGCCGAGGTTGGCGTGCTCCGGCGTGGGGTCGGCGTCGCCCCACGGGTAGCGCGTCGAGCGCCCGGTCGCCGGGTCGTGGCGCGCCGCCTTCTCCCACTCGGCCTCGGTGGGCAGCCGGCGCCCGGCCCAGCGGGCGTAGGCGTCGGCCTCGTACCAGCACACGTGCAGCACGGGCTCGTCGGGCGGTACGGCCTCGGTGACGCCGAACCGGCGCCGGAGCCACTGCCCGCCGTCACGCCGCCAGTACAGCGGCGCGTCGATGCCGTGCCGCCGTATGTGGGTCCAGCCGTCCGGTGCCCACCAGCGGGGCTCGGTGTAGCCGCCGTCCTCGACGAACGCCTGGTAGGCGGCGTTGGTCACCGGGGTGGTGTCGATCCGGAACGGCGGCACCTCGCGCACGTGCGCGGGGCGCTCGTTGTCCAGCGCCCACGGCTCGGTGGAGGTGCCCATGGTGAACGGGCCGCCGGGGACGAGGACTTCGGGCGAACCGGTGAACGGCGGGGCCGGCTCCGGGTCCGGCGCGGTCAGGGCCTGCGGGCCCCGGCGGAGCTGGTGGGTGATCAGCATGGTCTCGTCGTGCTGCTGCTCGTGCTGCGCGATCATGCCGAAGGCGAAGCCCGCCTCGGTCAGCCGGGTGCCGTGGAACGCGGTGGACTCCAGTACGTCCAGCACCCGGCCGCGCACCTCGGACGCGTAGCCGCGGGCCTCGTCGGGGGCCATCAGCGGCAGCGAGGGGCGTTCGGCACGCGAGTGCTCGAAGGCGTCGTAGAGGCTGTCGATCTCGGGGCGCATCGCCTCGCGGCCGGCGACCGCCCGCAGCAGCCACAGCTCCTCCTGGTTGCCGATGTGGGCGAGGTCCCAGACCAGCGGGGACATCAGCGGCGAGTGCTGGGCGGTGAGGTCGGGCTCCTCCACGCAGGTGGTCAGCAGCGTGGTGCGGTCACGGGCCCTGGTGAGCGAGCGCAGCGCGCGCTCGCGCAGCGTCTCGGCGTCGAACGTATCGGCGTCGAGGGCGGGATCGGTCATGGCGCGATGTCCTTCCCGTGGGCGGTGGGGGTTCCCCGGGTCGTACGGAGGCCGGACCTGGGGTTCTCCGAGCCGTGCAGCCGGTCCAGCAGGTCGTCGGCGGGGCAGCGGCCCCGGCGGACGTAGCGGTCCTGGAACGCGGCGACGGCGTCCGTGACCTCGGTGGTGGCGCCGAGCCGGGGCAGGGCCTCCAGGGCGGCGGCGAAGCAGGCGACGGCGGCCTCGCGCAGGTCGGGGTCGGCGAGCCCGGAGCGGGCCGCCTCGGCCCACAGCGGATTGTGCGGCGCGGGCAGTGGCCCGGACCGCTCGGCGAGGGGCTTCACCACCCGGTAGACGGTCTCCGCCGCCTCCGCGTCGTCGAAGAGCGCCGCGGTGACGGCCAGCGGCACGATCCACCCGTCGTCGCCGGGCTGCGCGTCGATCATGCGCAGTTCCAGATGGCCGCGCGGCCGGACCGGCGGGAACAGCGTCGTGAGGTGGTAGTCGAGATCCTCCCGGGTCGGCGGCCTCGGCCGGCGCGAGCTGATCCACCTGCGGAAGGTGAGCCCGTCGGGCACCTCCCACGGCCGGTCCTCGTGCCGTACGCACATCACAGGCGCGTCCAGCACGTGCCGGGCCCAGGCGGTGCGGGGGCTGCCGTTCAGCGCGGGGGCGCCGGCCCGGCCCGGGCCGATCTCCATCCACATCAGCTGCCGCGTGGAGAGCCAGCCGGTGGGGCGCCGCGCCACCAGCGGGGAGTGGGCGAACGCGGCCACCAGCACCGCGCCCAGGTGGTGCGCCAGCCACCAGCGGCGCCCGTGGCCGAGCGGTCCGGGCTCCTCGTGGCCGGCGTCCACGCAGACCTGCACGGACGCCGAGGCGCACATCATGTGCCGGCCGGCCGGGCCGGAGCGGTCCAGGCAGGCCTCCAGGGCGTCGTAGCGCCGCTCGCGCAGGAATCTGCGGGGGGTGTGCCAGGGATCGTGGCCGACACCGACGAGACGGAGTCCGTCCTCGGCCAGTACGGCGCGGACGGTGTCGAGGTCGGCGGAGACGGTACCGATGCACTCCATCAGGGAGGCGGCGGGCGGCGAGCTCAACTCCAGCTGGCCGCCGGGTTCGACGGTGAACGCCGACCTCAGGGGCATGGTCCGCAGTGCGGCGTAGGCCGCTTCGAGACGTTCGGGTGTGACGGGGAGCCGCGGCGTACGCAGCTCGTGGACGAGCCATTCCACTTCGACCCCGAGGGTGCGGGGCGGTCCGGTCTTGAAGCAGATGCCGCTGACCAGAGCCTGGGCCTCGGCTTCGGTGACGGCGGTACGGGGTTCCGCACAGCCACCCGCCGAGGTGGGTTGCGCATCGGACATGTCGGGATCCTCCTGAGATTCCACCATGCCACCGGCCCGGCGGTCGGAGGGCCGGGCCGGGGCCGCACCGTCCCAGCCAAAACCCTCCGGCCGATTCGCACAAGGGTGCAAATCGCGACAATCGTGGCGCCAAATCTCCGTATCCGCGATATTTCAGACGCTCACCCGCGGTGCCGGGGCCCGGCGCGTCCGCATGGGTCCGCCCCCTTCGCGGGAGTCCCGCGGGCGCACCGGGCCCCGCGCCCGGTGCTGACCCGGTGCTACTCCGACCGGGTGATCCGCGCGCCCTGGCGCGCGGCCCACGCGTCAGCTCCAGCCGTAGCGCTCACGCAGGCGGTGCACCACGAGGCCGAACCGCATCCGGTCCAGCGCGCACGCCTCACGGCGCATGCCGTCGTCGTGCAGCCGCAGTACCCGGTCGACGTCCACCCACGAATCCCGTCCCGACCGGTCCCAGGGGCCGCTCCCGATGGCCACCCACTCGCGGTCGCCGTCGTGCGCCTTGCTGGACAGCTGCACCGCCAGGAGCGTCCCGGCGGCCTCCCGGGCCACCACCAGCACCGGCCGGTCCTTGCCCCGGCCGTCGTTCTCCTCGAAGGGCACCCAGGTCCAGACGATCTCCCCGGGGTCGGGGTCGCCGTCGTGCGCGGGCGCGTACTCGGTGCGCACCCGGCCGACGTCGCGCGGGTCGGCCTCCGTGGTGGCGGTGGGGCCGTAACGGCCGGGCACGTTCTCGTCGGTCTCATCGGTAAAGGCAGTCACGGGGGAACCCTAGAGCGTGCGCGTCAAGCCCCGTCACGGGGGCGGATCCGCATGCCGGGACGGCGCCGGTGGACGGTGAGGTAGGCCAGGCCGTCCGGGCCGGCGGTGAGACTGCGGGTGGAGCCGTGCGGCAGCCAGACCGCCGCGCCCTCCGTCAGCTGCCGCGGCTCGTCGCCGGTGCCCGCGCCGAGCACACCACCGCCCGCGACGACGAACAGCAGGACGTCCAGGTCCGGTTCGCGGTGCGGCGCCACGCCCGTGCCGGGCGCCAGCCGTACGACGTTCGCGTCGAGCTGGCGCCCGGACTCCGTCAGCTTCCACAGCACGCCGCCCGGTACCGGCGGGGCGTCGGCCAGCGCCCGGGCGTCGCACAGGACCCGCGGTTCCGGCTCCGCCGGGCCGCCCGGTCCGGTGCCGTGCTCGGAAGGCGATGTCATCGTGCACCCCTCATTCCCCGGGACGGCCGTTCCTCCCGGGACCGTCATGCCTCGTGCCCGCGTCCCGGGTCTACGATTATTACATGTAGGATTCGTGAAAATTGCTTCGGGTGAGAAGAGCTTCGGGTGAGAAGAGCTGAGTGGACGTGACCACCCCACGGGAGAGCCCCCGCCGACGCGAGGTGCTGGACATGCTGCGGGCCTCGGCCGAGCCGCTGGGGGTCGCGGAGGCGGCCGAGCGGATCGGGCTGCACCCCAACACCGTGCGCTTCCATCTCGACGCCCTGGTGGCCGAGGGCGTCGTCGTACGCCAGGTCGAGGAACCCTCGGGGCCCGGCCGCCCCCGTACCGTCTACGCCCCCCGGCCCGGCATGGACCGCCGGGGCACGCGCGGCTACCGGCTCCTGGCGCAGATCCTGCTCGGGCAACTGGCGTCCCAGGGGCCCGGGGCGCGGGAGGCCGCGACGGAGGCGGGCCGCGCCTGGGGCGGTTTCCTGGTCGATCCGCTGCCGCCCTCGCCGCCGCCCACGGCCGAGCGGGCGGCGGCCCGGCTCGTCGCCCTCCTGGACGACCTGGGCTTCGCCCCGGAGCCCGAGGGCGGCGCCGCCGGAGAACCACCGGAGCGGATCCGGCTGCGCCACTGCCCCTTCCTCGAACTGGCCGAGGAACACGGCCAGTTGGTATGCCCGATCCATCTGGGCCTGATGCAGGGGGCACTGGCCGAACTGCGTGCACCGCTGGTCGCGACCGGCCTGGAACCGTTCGCGGCCCCGGACTCCTGCCTGGCCCACCTGGCCACTCGCCCGGCAGGGGCGGTGCCGGGCGGGTGACGTGATTGGCGGCGGAGGCCGCGCTCTGGCGGATCTGGCAGGCCGCGGCGGACCCTGCACACCTCGCAGAAAGGCGACACATCGATGAACACCACGGCGGCCGCCCTCGCGGGTGCGGTCACCTTCGTCTGGCTCGGCATGGTGCTGGCCATTTCCTTCCTGGAGGCCCCGTTGAAGTTCCGGGCCCCCGGCGTGACCATCCCCGTCGGACTGGGCATCGGCCGGCTGGTCTTCCGGGCGCTGAACCTCGTCGAGACCGTCCTGGCCGTCGTGGTGATCGCGGCGGTCGCCGCGGGCGGGCCTCCGGCGGGCGTCGCCGGGCTGACCGCGGCCGTCGCCGTGCTGCTCCTCGCCCAGTTGGCCTTCGTACGCCCCCGCCTCAACCGCAGGTCCGACCTGGTCCTGGCCGGTGAAGAGGCCGGCGAGGACCGGCCTCGCTCACGCGGACACCTGGCCTACGTGGCCCTGGAGACCGTCAAGGTGGTCGTCCTGATCGCCCTCGGCATCAGTCTGCTGGCGGCGTGACCGGTGGCCCCGGGGGCCCACGGAAGCGAGTCCCCGGGCACACCGCCCTGCCGCCGGGCCCGACCGGCGCCTCGCCCATGCCGTGCCGCGGTCAGTCGTTCCGCAGCCAGTGCGCGACCTGCTCCGGAGTGGAACGCGGCGCGTCGATGAGGTGGGGAACGAAACGGGACCGGCGGTCGGTGACGATCCCGTTGGATTCGCGGATGCCGATCCCGGCCGACCTGCCGCCGATGACCCACGAGCCGATCACCATGTGGTTGCCGTCGAAGGACGGCGGCCGGTGGAACTGCTGGAACAGGAAAGGACCGTCGTCGAACGGGCCGGCCTGGTCGAAGTGGTGCTCCGCGGAACGGAACTTGATCGAGGCGCCCTCCCAGCCCCACAGGGGCTTGGCGACCCATTCGGCCAGATCGCGGGGACCGTCGAGGTAGGACGGCAGGAGGTTCGGGTGGCCGGGGTACAGCTCCCACAGCACCGCCAGCAGCGCCTTGGTGGACAGCAGCGCCTTCCACATCGGCTCGATCCAGTGCGTCGAACGGGGCTCGGCCTCCAACTGCGGGGCGTACACGCTCTCGAACGCCCAGTCCCACGGATACATCTTGAAGCAGGAGTCGATGGGTACGTCGCTCAGGTCCACGAAGCGCCGGATGCCGCTGTGCCAGCCGACGTCCTCCATCGTCAGGCCCACCGTGGGAAGGCCCGCCTCGACGGCCGTGTCCCGCAGGTACGCCGTGGTGATGATGTCCTCGTCGGGCTCGTCGGCGGAGTGCGCGAAGTGGACCTGGCCGCCCAGCCGCGGAGCCAGCCGCTGCCACGTCCGCACCAGGCGCTCGTGGATCGTGTTGAACTGGTCGCGGTCCGGGTGCACGTCCTCCAGCCACTGCCATTGCAGCACGGCGGCTTCGAGCAGCGCCGCCGGAACGTCGCCGTTGTACTCGTACAGCTTGGCGTCGCCCGTCCCGTCCCAGGCGAAGTCGAACCTGCCGTAGATGCTCGGCGACTCGTTCTCGAGAGTCTCGAGCATGGGTCTCGCCCAGCGGCGGTCGATGCCGAGGCGTTCGACGTCGCCCTTCTCCAGGACGTGCCGGGCCGCCGCCACGCACATCGCGTGGAGTTCCTCGGTGACGTCCTCCAGGTGGTCCACCTCGCGAGAGGTGAGCACGTAGGCGGCGCTCTCGTTCCAGTAGGGCAACGTGCGGCCGTCGGGCAGTGTTTCGGTGTGGAACGGAAGGCCTGCCCGCAGGACCGTCTGCTCCCAGCCGGCCCTCGGGGTGCGGGGTTCGCGTCTCATGGATCAGCCGCCGACCGATCCGGCCTTGCCGCCCTTGGCGGAGAAACCGCCGCGGACGACGCTGCCGGACTTCGGCGCGGTGAACGAGCCGTTGCCCTTGCTGAGGTCGACCTTCTGTCCGACGGCGGGGACGTCCTTGCCCCGCGGGGTGTACCACCAGGCATAGCTCCCCCCACCGGCCCCACCGGCCCCACCGGAGTTGCAGTGATGGTCCGTCACGCGTTTCTGGGTCAGCTTGTTCATGCATGTGCCCTGGTAGTCCGGGCCGCTGGAGCAGCCGCTGAGGGCTATCGCCATCGCGACCGCACCCACGGCGCCGACCGGGACCTCGAAGGAGCGGCGACGTGAACTGGTGCGCTGCTGACTCGTCACGAACAGATCCCTCCGGATACGTCTGCTGATCCGCGGCAGTGGTGTGCCGCGCGATACGGCGTCGCGACGGGCGGAGTCACCGAGGAACGGCCAGACCGCGTAGGCGACTTGAAATCGCTCGCGACAGGTCGACATGCCCCGTTCATTCCGACCGTCCCTCGCCATGTACAGGTACTTGGCCTGTCAAACATACCGTTGGCGCATTTGCGTAAGAACGGCGGAGTCATGTTCCGGTTGCCGTAAGGGGTTGCCTGTGGAACAGCGCGTGGCCTGGGCCGTTGTCCGCACGGCCGGTGTCCGGGACCGGACGGTGGATTTCCCCTCTCTTTCATGATTGGTCTACCGTTATTCGCCTGTACCAGCATTACTTGGGGGGAATCCGTGCGAACCCGTCTCGCCGCCGTTGTTCTGACCTGTGCCGTGGTCGGCGTCCTCGTGGCCTGTGACCCCGTGGACGGCACCAAGTCGCCGGGCGGCGCCACTCCTTCGGTGCCGGCCCCCGTCGCCTCGGGCGGCAGCGAGCCCGCGCAGGACGGCAAGCCGGGAGCGGAACAGCGGACGAAGGTGCCGGCCTTCGTCGGTATGGGGTTGCAGTCCGCGCAGGACGCCGCCCAGGAACAGGGCTTCTACTCGCTGAAGTCGCACGACGCCCTGGGCCGCGGCCGGATGCAGGCGTTCGACCGGAACTGGAAGGTGTGCAGCCAGAACGTGGCGGCGGGCACGACGGTCCCGACCGATACGACCCTGGACTTCGGCGCGGTCAAGCTGGAGGAGTCCTGTCCCGCGAAGGACGAGGCTCCACCCTCGGCCGAGGGCGGGAGGATGCCCGACTTCAAGGGGAAGTCGGTGAAGGCGGCTCGCGCCGCGCTCGACGCGAGCACGTCGCTCACGGTGAAGGACGCGTCGCCGGACCACCGGTGGGTGCTGGTGGAGAGCAACTGGCAGGTGTGCTCGCAGACTCCGGGCCCCGGTACCGAGCTGAAGGGGCAGCCGGTGTCCTTCACGGCGGTCAAGTTCGGGGAATCCTGCCCGTAGGCACCGGCACGGAGGGCGGGACCCGGTCGCGGAGCCCCGCGGAAAGCCGGAAGGGGCCGGCGCCCACTGGACGCCGGCCCCTTCCGGGGTGCTCAGGCGGCAGCCACGTCGCCGGTGTGGCCGTGCAGGCGCGCGACGACCTCGGTGAGCTGGGCGGCGACCTCGGCGTCGTCGACCGGGTGGGTCTCGGCGAAGCGGGTCACGGAGCCGGGGATGGAGAGCTTGATGTCCTCGATCACCTTGCCGCCGGCGATGCCCACGGCCTTGCGGGTGTCGTCCTGCGCCCACACGCCGCCGTACTGGCCGAAGGCGGTGCCGACGACGGCGACGGGCTTGCCCACGAAGGCACCGGCGCCGAACGGGCGGGACAGCCAGTCGATGGCGTTCTTCAGGACGGCCGGGATGGTGCCGTTGTACTCGGGGGAGAACAGCAGGAAGGCGTCGGCGGTACCGGCGACCTGACGCAGCTTGGCGGCGGCGGCCGGCACACTGCCCTCGACGTCGATGTCCTCGTTGTAGAACGGGACGTCGGCCAGGCCCTCGAACAGCTCGACCTCGGCGCCCGCGGGGGCGAGCTTGATTGCGGCCTCGGCGAGCTGGCGGTTGTGCGAACCGGCGCGGAGGCTGCCGACGAGCGCGAGGATGCGAACAGACATGGGGGACTCCAAGGGGGATGACACAATGGCGTTACAGATCCGGACCGAGGTCCGTTTATTTTTCTACCACCATAAGCGGACCGCGGTCCAGTTCTGTTCCCGATGCCTTACGCTGTCTTCATGTCCCGCCCCCTGCCGCCCTTTCCGAAGCCCCAGGAGCCTCAAGAACCTCAGGAGACCCGGGAGCTGCTGGCGCAGCCGGTGTTGCTCGATTTCGGCACCGGCGAGGACGAGCCCTGCCTGCGGGCCGACGCGGCCCGCAACCGCGCCCGGCTGCTGGACGCCGCCGCGCGCCTGGTCGCGGAGCACGGCGCGGCCGGAGTCACGATGGAGGCGGTCGCCGCGGCGGCCGAGGTGGGCAAGGGGACCGTCTTCCGCCGCTTCGGCGACCGCACCGGCCTGCTCAGGGCGCTGCTGGACCACTCGGAGCGGAAGTTCCAGGCCGCGTTCCTCAGCGGGCCTCCGCCCATGGGCCCCGGCGCTCCGCCTGCCGAGCGGCTGCGGGCCTTCGGCTGCGTGGCGCTGCGCCGCGCGGCCGACGACCTGGAACTGCAACTGGCGGCCGATCCGGGCCCGGCCCGCCGCTTCGGCGTACCCGCCCGCCAGGTCCAGTACGCCCATGTGACGATGCTGCTGCGGCAGGCGGCCCCGGACGCGGACAGCGAACTCCTCGCCCACACCCTGATGGGCTACCTGGAGCCCGCCCTCATCCACCACCTGACCCGGCAGTGCCAGATGCCGATGGAACGGTTGCAGTCCGGCTGGCACGACCTGGTCGCCCGGATCACCTCCACGGGGCCGGCCTGCTGAGAGCCGGGGGCCGGTACGGCCGACTCGGCGGCGATCGGCGCGTGTTCACGGGGAAGGCCTCCGGCGGGCTTGTGAGGTGTCCGCACCGAAGAGCGCAAGAGCCGCGCCTTCGCGGCGTTCCCGTCCGCCGGTCTGCGAGCGGACGGCTTTCCCGTCCGCCGGTCTGAGTACGGGCGGCTTTCCCGTACGTGGGCTGTGCGCACGAGCGGCCTTCCCGTAGGCGCACACGGCCGCCTCGACGCCACCCGGTCGGGCTACGTGGGCGAGCCGCGCGCCGGCCGGCCCGGTGAGGTCGGCGGCGATGTCCCCGGGGTCGCGCCGCGGCGCCGACATCGACATCGGCACAGGCACAGGCACAGGCACCGGTACCGGCACCGCGTCCTCGCTCACCCCCTGGGCATGGAACAGGCGGCGTGGCCTGGCAAGCCACCCGGCAGGGTTGCCCCGCCCGGCAGGGCGACCTGTGCGCCCTCGCCCTCCGCGCACCCACTCCGCAGCGATTTCCGTTTCAACTTCCATATGGAATAGGGCAGTTCACCAGACGGACGGTCCACGGCTTCTGCCAAGATGCGGTACGTCATGGTGCAGACTCCCAAACCCGCCGCGCCCCCGTCGCCCGCTCCGCGCTCCGTTCCCACGAGCGCCGACGTGGCCCGACTGGCCGGCGTCTCGCGCGCGACCGTCTCCTACGTCCTGAACAACACCAGAGCGGTCCGCATCAGCGAGCCCACCCGCCGCCGGGTCCACGAGGCCGCCGAGGAACTCGGGTACGTGCCGCACGCGGCGGCGCGCAGCCTGCGCGCGGGGCACAGCCGTATGGTCCTCATGCCCGCCCCGGCCATCCCGGCAGGCCCGCGCTACAGCCGCTTCCTGGAAGAACTCCAGTGGGCGCTCGGCCTCCTCGACTACACCGTCGTACAGCACGCCACCGCGGGCCTGCCCGGTGACGAGGCCGCTCGGGCCTGGGCCGAACTGCGCCCGGTCGCCGTCCTGGTGTCCGGCGTGGGGCTCGGACCCGCAGGCGTCTCGGTGCTCAAACGCTCCGGCGCGCGTGCCGTCGTCACCCTCGGCCCGGAGCCCGTCGAGGGAGCCCACGCTCTGCTCATGGACCACGAGAGCGTCGGCCACCGGGCCGGTGTCCACCTGCACGCCCGTGGCCGGCGCCGTATCGGCGTGGTCGTACCCGAGGAACGCGGACTGGACATGTTCTCCCGGCCCCGGCTCGCCGGCGTACGGCGCGCCCTGCACGGCACCGACGGCAGCGTGACCGAACTGCCCCTCGGCTACGACGAACGGTCCGCAGCCCGCCTGGCCGCCCGCTGGCGCGACCTCGGCCTCGACGCGGTGTTCGCCTACAACGACGAGTACGCCATGCTGCTGATGCGCGCCTTGCAGGACGGGGGCGTACGCATCCCCGAGGAGACGGCCGTGATCGGCGCCGACGACCTCATGCTCGGGCGGCTGCTGCGGCCCCGGCTGAGCACCGTCCACATCGACCTGCCCTCCGGCCGCGACCTCGCCGAACTGGTCGACCGCGCCGTTCGCGACCCCGGCGCCCCGCCCGAGCGGCACGCGGTGCTGGGCGCGACGGTGGTCCACCGCGAGTCGACGTGACCCAAGCGACGCCCGTACGAGTGACTGCGGCAGGCCGACCGGCCCCACGACAAAGCGGTGGGCGCCACTCCCGCAGGGAGGACACCCACCGCCCGGCACGCTCGGAGAGCAGTCCGTCGAGACCTCGCGGTCCGGTCCGCCAACCGATCCACCGACCGTTTCTACTGACCGTTCTGCTGCTCGGCGACCGACTTGCGGACCTCGTCCATGTCCAGCTTGCGGGCCTGGCCGATCACGTCCGCCAGAGCGGCCTCGGGCAGCGCACCCGGCTGCGCGAACACGGCGACCTGGTCACGGACGATCATCAGCGTCGGAATGGACTGGATGCCGAAGGCCGCCGCCAGTTCCGGCTGGGCCTCGGTGTCCACCTTGCCGAACACCAGGTCCGGGTTGTCCTCGGCCGCCTTCTCGTAGACGGGGGCGAACTGACGGCACGGTCCGCACCAGGACGCCCAGAAGTCGATGAGGACGAATTCGTTGTCCGTGACCGTCTGGTCGAAGTTCTCCTTGGTCAGCTCCACGGTGCTGGTCATGCGTATCCCTCTTCCTGGTGCTTCCTCGTGTCGGCTTACCGGCGTGGGGCGAAGCCGTCGGCACAACACGGCCGACCCTACGGGTATTCCGCGCACGTACCCGTGTGGCCAGGGCGCACACCACCCACCAGACTGACCCCATGACCGAAACGGAAACCATCGCGTACGACGTCGTGGTGCTGGGCGCCGGACCCGTGGGGGAGAACGTGGCCGACCGCACCCGGGCGGCCGGCCTGTCCACCGCGATCGTGGAGAGCGAACTGGTCGGCGGCGAGTGTTCGTACTGGGCGTGCATGCCCAGCAAGGCCCTGCTGCGCCCGGTCATCGCCCGCGCCGACGCCCGCCGTCTGCCGGGTCTGAGCCAGGCGGTGAGCGGCCCCCTCGACGCCACCGCGGTCCTCGCCCGCCGGGACGAGTACACCGCGCACTGGCACGACGACGGCCAGGTGCGGTGGCTGGACAGCATCGGCGCCGACCTCCACCGCGGGCACGGCCGGCTGGCCGGTCCGCGTACGGTCACGGTCGACGGTCCCGACGGCACGCGCAGGACGCTGACCGCCCGGCACGCCGTCGCCGTCTGCACCGGAACCCGCGCCCGGCTGCCGGAGCTTCCCGGGCTCGACGCCGTCAAGCCGTGGACCAGCCGCGAGGCCACCAGCTCCGAACAGGTGCCCGGGCGGCTGATCATCGTGGGCGGCGGTGTCGTCGCCACCGAGATGGCCACCGTCTACCAGGCGCTCGGCGCACAGGTCACCGTCCTGGTCCGCGGCAAGGGGCTGCTGCCGCGCATGGAACCCTTCGCCGGCGAACTGGTCGCCGACGCCCTCACGGAGGCGGGCGCCGACATCCGCACCGGCACCGCGGTGGAGTCGGTCGCCCGTGAGAACGGCACCGTCGTGGCCGTCACCGGCAACGGCGACCGTGTCGAGGCCGACGAGATCCTCTTCGCCACCGGGCGCGCGCCGCGCACCGACGACGTCGGCCTGGAGACGGTGGGCCTGGAGCCCGGCTCCTGGCTGTCGGTCGACGACAGCCTGCGCGTGCTGGGCAGCACCTGGCTGTACGCGTGCGGCGACGTGAACCACCGCGCGCTCCTCACCCACCAGGGCAAGTACCAGGCCCGGATCGCGGGCGACACGATCGGCGCCCGTGCGGCCGGTGTGCCCCTGCTGGAGACGGACCCGTGGGGCGCGCACGCCGCCACCGCCGATCACCACGCCGTACCGCAGGTCGTCTTCACCGATCCGGAGGCCGCGGCCGTGGGCCTGTCCCTGGCCGAAGCCGAACAGGCCGGGCACCGCGTCCGGGCCGTCGACGTCGACCTCTCCTCGGTCGCCGGGGCCGGCCTGTACGGCGACGGGTACCGCGGCCGCGCCCGCATGGTCGTCGACCTCGACGCCGAGACCCTGCGCGGTGTCACCTTCGTCGGCCCCGGAATCGGCGAACTGCTCCACTCGGCGTCCGTCGCCGTCGCAGGCCAGGTTCCGATCAGCCGCCTGTGGCACGCGGTCCCGTCCTACCCGACGATCAGCGAGGTGTGGCTCCGCCTGCTGGAGGCCTACCGGGGCTGACCACGAGTCGCGCGGAACCGCCCCGGCTGCTCCGGCAGTTCTCGCGGGGCGGTGCTCCGGTGCCCGCCTACGGCAACTCGAAGCCGAGCGCCCGCGCGGCCTCGGCCGGGGTCGGCTGGGTCCAGCGGCGCGTCATCGCGTCGCTGGAGGAGAGGGAACGGAGTTCGGCGCGGTCGAGGTAGAGGGTGCCGCCGAGGTGGTCGGTCTCGTGCTGGACGATCCGGGCGGGCCAGCCCGAGAGCACCTCGTCCACCGCGCGCCCGTGCTCGTCCAGGGCCCGCAGGCGCACCTCGGCGTGCCGTGCCACCACGGCCTGCCAGCCAGGGACGCTCAGGCAGCCCTCGTAGAACGCGGCGCGCGCGGCGCCGACGGCCTCGTACGCCGGATTGACCAGCACGCGGAAGGGGAGCGGCGCCCGTCCGCGCGCCACTCGCACCTCGTCCGGCACCGGTGCCGGGTCCTCCACGACCGCGATCCGCAGCCCCACCCCGACCTGCGGCGCGGCCAGTCCCACGCCCGGCGCCGCGTGCATGGTCAGGCGCATCGCCCGAATGAAGCGGGCCAGCAGCTCGGGCTCCAGCTGGCCGTCGAACGGCTCGGCGGCGCGCCGCAGCACCGGGTCGCCGGCGGCGACGATGGGCAACGGGCCGTCGTCGGCGAGGAGTTCCTCGACCTGCTCGGCCAGGGGCGTACGCGCACGGGGGGAAGCCATCACGCCAGGATGCCACGGCGCTCGCTCGGCCCGGTCCGTCTGGCGCAGGCAGGCCACCAACCTGGCGCGTAACCGGCGCCGGTGCGTCCTGAGCGGGTGAGGACGCGCCGGTTCCCGCGGGGCGTGCGGGAACGGGCGTGCAGCACCCCCGGCAGCACCTCCGGTGTGAAGTAGCGTGGTGCGACACGCCGACGCCGGAGGGAGACGCACATGACGACACAACACCGGCGCGCCCGACGCGGGCAGGGTGAACTGGAGAGCCAGGTGCTCGGCGCGCTCCGCGAGGCGGACGGCCCGGTCACCGCGGCCTGGGTGCAGCAGCGACTCGGCGGCGATCTCGCCTACACCACCGTGGTCACCATCCTGACCAGGCTGCTCGCCAAGGACGTCGTCTCCCGCGAGCGCCGGGGCCGCTCCTTCGTGTGGACCCCGACCGCGGACGTCGCCCGCCTCGCGGCGCTCCGGATGCGCCGGCTGCTGGACGGCGAACGGGACCGCGAGGCGGTGCTGACCAGCTTCGTCACCACGCTGCCGCCCGGCGACGAGCAGGTGCTGCGCGCACTGCTGGACACGGCCGACGCCGCGGACCACGCCGACAACGCCGACAGCGCGGGACGTCCGAGGGGCGACGGTACGGAACACTGACGTCTCATGGGGCTCTACGTCTTACTGCCGCTGGTGCTGCCGCTGTCCGCCTGGCCCGTCGCACGCCTCGCCGCACCGCGCCTGCACCCGCGCACGGCCACCCGGCTGCTGACCCGGGTGGCCGCCGTCCTGGGCGGATCCAGCACGCTGTGCCTCGCCCTGCTCACGGTCGTCGGCAGCGCCCAGCTGACCGGCAGCCCGGTTCCGGACGAGTGGGCCGACCCCGAGTTCAGGGCGGCCGTCTCACGCGACCGGGTCGCGGGCCGTGCGGCGATCCCCGCCCTGGGACTGGTCGCGGCGGCCTGCGGGCGCACCCTGTGGCGCCACCGACGGGTGGCCCGCCGCGCCCGGCAGGCCCTCACCGGGCTGCGCGCCGCACCCGTCGTGGTCCTGCCCGACACCACGCCGTACGCCTTCGCCCTGCCCGGCAGCCACGACCGGATCGTCGTCACCACGGCACTTCTGGACGGCCTCGCCCCGGACGAACGGCGCGCCCTGTTCGCGCACGAACGCGCCCACCTGGCGGCCCGCCACCACCGTCACCTGCTCACCGTCCACCTGGCCGCCTGCGCCAACCCCTTCCTGCGGCCGCTGCGGTCCGCCGTCGCCTACACCGCCGAGCGCTGGGCCGACGAGGACGCGGCCCGCGTGGTCGGCGACCGGCGCGTGGTCGCGCGGGCGATCGGCAAGGCGGCCCTGCTGTCGTCCGCCCCGCCCGCGCCCACTCTCGCCGCGGTGGCCGCCGTGGGGCCGGTGCCGCGCCGGGTCGCCGCCCTGCTGGCGCCGGCGCCGGCGGACCGACCCTGGCCATCGGCCTTCACGGCGGTCGGCGCCGCCGTGTGGGGCGCCGCCGCCGGTGCGGTGGTGTCCGCGGTGTCCTCGGCGAACTCCGCGGTCACCCTGTTCCTGCTCCTCCACCCGGCGGCGCCGCTCTGACCGGCTATTCGCTCCGGTCCCCGAAGTCGCCCGCGAGGGCGGAGGCGACGCGCAGGTGCGTCTCGGCCTCGTCCTGGCGGCCCTGCCGCTGGAGGGTGCGGCCCAGCATCAGCCGGGCGTAGTGCTCCACCGGGTCGCGCTCGACGATGACGCGCAACTCGGTCTCGGCCCGGCGCAGTTGGGCCGAGTGGTAGTAGGCACGCGCCAGCAGCAGCCGGGGGCCGGTCTGCTCCGGCACCTCCTCGACCAGCCCGTTCAGCACGCGGGCCGCGGCGGCGTAGTCCCGGGCGTCGAAGAACATCTGCGCCCGCTCCCAGCGCTCCGCCGGGGTTCCGTGCTCGTAGTACGTCGTGTCCACCAGTGACCTCCTTCGGTGCCTCGTTCGGAGCCACCGGCCGCAACAACAGGCCCGATTGGTTGAATATTCCACTACGGTGCCGTTGCCGGCCGGGAAGGTCCGCGAGGTCCACGAGGCCCGCGAAGGCCGGTGAACGACGGCGAGCGGGGGCTTCAAGCGCCCCATGGGGCTAGGTTGGGCGCCATGAGCAATCTCGATCGCGAGTCGGTCCCCGCGGTGTGCGGCGGCCGCGGCTTCGTAGTGGCGGAGCCCGTACGGGAACTCCTCAGCCCCCGCCACGTCAAGCTCGGCGAGTCCACCGAGGTGAGGCGGCTGCTGCCGAACCTGGGCCGCCGCATGGTGGGCGCCTGGTGCTTCGTCGATCACTACGGCCCCGACGACATCGCCGACGAGCCCGGCATGCGGGTCCCGCCGCACCCGCACATGGGCCTCCAGACGGTGAGCTGGCTGCACGAGGGTGAGGTGCTGCACCGCGACTCGACGGGCAGCCTCCAGATGATCCGCCCCGGCGAGCTGGGTCTGATGACCTCCGGCCGGGCCATCAGCCACTCCGAGGAGAGCCCCAGGTCGCACGCCCGCTTCCTGCACGGCGCGCAACTGTGGGTCGCCCTCCCGGACACCCACCGCCACACCGACCCGCGCTTCGAGCACCACACCGACCTGCCGACGGTCACCGCCCCCGGCCTCGAGGCCACCCTGATCCTGGGCGACCTCGACGGCGCGACCTCGCCGGGCACGACGTACACCCCGATCACGGGCGCCGACCTGACCCTGACCCGCGGCGCCGACGTACGCCTCCCGCTGGACCCGGACTTCGAGTACGCCGTGCTCTCCATGTCCGGCGAGACCCACGTCGACGGCGTACCCGTCCTGCCCGGCTCGATGCTCTACCTGGGCTGCGGCCGCACCGAACTCCCCCTGCGCGCCGAGTCGGACGCGGGCCTGATGCTCCTGGGCGGCGAGCCGTTCGAGGAGGAACTGATCATGTTCTGGAACTGGATCGCCCGCTCCCAGGAGGAGATCACTCAGGCCCGCCGGGACTGGATGGAGGGCACCCGATTCGGCGAGGTGAAGGGCTACGACGGCGCCCCGCTGCCCGCTCCGGAGCTTCCGCCGGTCCCCTTGAAACCACGTGGAAGGGCCCGCTGACCTGCGGAAACGGCTGAGCTTCGGCGGCTGGCGGGTGGGAGGCGGTTGGGAGCTGCCTCCCCCTTCTCGATCGCTCGCAGGAGGACGGCTGGGCGGGCTGCGGAGCTGAGTGACGGTGGCGGGCGATTCCATGGTGTGGCCGTCCGTGAGCGGCTGTGGCAGTGCTTTTGCTGACCTAATGCTGACTTTGCTGACACCCCGTCAGGTGTGGTTGGGGCGCTCTTTTCGCAGCTCTGTCGCACGCGGCGGTCTTTGCAGGTTGGGTAGCGGTCGAACGAGTGCTGACTTGGCGGACGGTTGCGCCGCCCGCCGGCGCGTGAACGTGGCGCTCGCCGTGTCCTGTTGTGGAGAGTCGACAAGTTTTGAGTGCCGTAGTGGCCGGCTGGTGAGCGCCGATCTTCTTGGCTCGATGCGCGCAGTGCTGCGTCTCAGCACTGCGTCTGAGTCACCAGGAGGTTCTTCGTCTGCTGGTGGTACATGGTTGACATCGAAGTGATCAGCGAGAACGTACGGTGTGGCGCTCTTCGGACATCGGCTGGTCCGGGGATAGTCCGGATCTTGATCGACGGTTCAGCAGTTTGGGCGGCGGCTGGCGGTCGGCCACCGACGAGAGATGGCGTCCCGCTTCTCCGAACCAGTGCTGCTCGGTCTCGCAGCGCTCGCCATCCGGGGGCGGGTGAAGCGGTAGGCCGGGCGTTGTCAGTGCTCTGTGGAAACCTGGCAGATCGACGATGGGGAGGGTGCATGGACGAGCCGGTCAGTAAAGAGGGCTGGGAGACAATCCTCAAAATGAGCATCTCCAGGAAGCGTGGTGGCCAGATCGGCAGGTTCGGTGTCGGGATCAAATCCGTCCTCGCTGCCTACGACCACGGGGTGCTCGTAGGCGGCCGGGCCACCGATGTTTTCGGCTTCGAAAGGACGACGACTGCTGCAACAGTCAAGGACGGACAAACCAGGCTGTCGTCGCTCGCTCAGTGGATTCGAGTTCCGCCAACCCGACTGCTCAGAGAGGCGTCAGCAAGCAGAGACGCTGCCCGGCCCGCTTGGCTCGCACCAGAACCGTATGCCCTCCGGCGGATGCGCGTGCGGCCGTCACGCTCATACGCCTACCGGGCGATATGTCGCCGTGTGCTGGAACGGGAATGGGCCGGACTGCACGACTCGCGCCGACAACACGTGGGTGAGCGCCGTGTCCGGGACGGTGAAGCACGGCAAGCGGTTCTGCTGCGCTGCGAGGACCGCTGTGAGAGCCCCGAATGCTTCAAACCTGACCTGCCCTACCGCACGTCTGCTGGCAAGACTCTGTTGCAGGTGGATCACATCGACGATCACGCTGTGGGCGGCCGTGATCACCCGAGCGTCATGATCGCTCTCTGTCCCAACTGCCACGCCAACAAGACGTACGGTGCAGGCAGGGCGGAGCTCAAGGAGCGGCTGCGTGCAGTGGCAGCGGAGCGGCACGAGAAGTTGATCGCGGAACGCTGAGGTGTGCCGCGCTCCACCGTCCTTTCATTGAACGGGCAGGGAGGGGGTACATGAGCAGCTACCAGATCACCCGACCAAGACCGAAGCGCTCTACAACGACGCGAAGCGGGTTGTGATCACCAACACCTACCAGGGCCAGGCCCTGGCGACGCTGACACCGTCGGGCAAACCCAAGGTGCTCGCCGGCGAGTACCGGCTCATCGACTCGAGATAAGGACTCGGGTCGGCGTGCCCGTAGTCGGTGTCGGACCACAACTGCTCGCGCCCGCAGCGCCGGCGCTCGCTAGCGTCGCGTTCTCCTGGCCTGACCATATTTGGCTGCGGAGCGGTCACCGCGACGCGTAGCGTCGACGGCTATGACCTTTGCGTATCGGGCCGATGAGAAGACAGCCAAGCGGGTGCGAGTGATCGTCCCCAAGCTGATAGCTGGAGCCGACGAGGCCCTTCAGGTGCGGGTGCGAGCATCGGATGAGATGTCGAGTTCCCTGTTCGCGGTTCTGGCAGGGTGGTGGCGTTTCATCAATCGCACGGCCGAGGCCCTGCTCAGTCTGCACGACCAGGGCTTCGCGGTCGAGGCGGCACCAATGATGCGCAACTTGGTCGGTCATGCGTACGCAATCAACTGGCTGGCGGACAATGGGGAGGATGCCTACAAGGCTCTGGTCGCCGAGTCGTACGAGGCGCGTCGGAAGCTGCTCAGCGACCTTCAGAGCGTGGGCTGGCCGCTGCCGGAGACCGTGGATATCGGGGAGGCCCCAGGCTTCGGCTTCACCACTGAGGAGGAGAAGAAGCGCCACGGGCAGCTTGCCGGCGAGCTGCGCCACTTCAACAACATGGTCACGGCGTATGGCACGCCGATGATGTATCCGGTCTACCGAAATCTGTCCGCGTTCTCTCACACCACCGACCTGACTGCCGCCGCGTACGCCGAGTTCGACGACGATGGGCGGCTGACCGTGCATGAGTTCCCTCGAACCGACCGGCTCGCGGATTTCTGCTGGATCCCTGTTCCCCTGCTGCAGGCGGCGAGTGTCATGAGCCCTCTCCTCAAGAGGGACCCCATGAAGAAGCAGATCCGCGACGCGTGCCGCGATCTGGGACTCCCCGAGAAACTGGTCCCGGAACGCCCCTGAACACCGCAGGCGGTTACCTAGTGCCGCGGCAGGCAACGTTTGCCCGTCAAGGAGCGGCGTCCGGTGCGTGCTCTCGGCGTGCCGGCCGGAAGTCCTCGTACTGGATGTACTTGGGCTTTCGGGCGGTGCGGCGAGAGTGCGTGCCGGGCGTCGAGACGGGGCGAACGTTGCCTGTCGGGGCACTAGTAGCTCCTGTGGTCCTCAGGACAAGGGGTGGCGTCCCAACCATGTTGGGAAGGATCGGCGAATCACTGGTCGACCCGGCATAAATGTGATCAACTTAGCTCTCAGGCAAGGCTAGGGGGACGCCGGGTGTCGGATGCGTTGGTTCACCGGTTGGCCGAGCTGCTGCGAGATCGCGGTGCTATGGACTCGGATGCCCTGTTGCGGGCTGCCCGCGAGTTGTGGCCCGGGGTGGGCCGCCAGCGTCTGGCTCAGCTGGTCCGCAGCGCCGAGAGCCTGGGAGCTGTGAGGACGCGTCACGGGGTAGTTGAGGCATGTGCAGTGGCCGACATCGCGGACGCGGAAGAGGGGGACCGGCGCAGGCATGGGGCGTTACGAGCGGTGGTGCTGGATGTTGAGGCCGCGGTCCGTTCCAGTGCCCAACATTCCGGTGGAGAGCGGCGGATCTACCAGCTCGGTGCGGTGCGGCTGTCCGCCGATGCCGGATGGGTGGACGAGGCGCCGGAGTTCGAGGGCTGGCTGCGGCTGCCGGACCCGGAGTGGGAGGCGCTGATCCGCGGTGAGGATGCCTCGGCCCGGTACCGGCAAGAAGCCCGGGCCGCCGAGGATGTGTTGGGCGACTTCCGGGAGTGGCTCGGGGACGCGGACGCGCTGGTGGCGTTCAACGGCACGGTCGCGGACTTCAGGTGGCTCGACGCTGAGTGCTCACGGGCGGGGCTTCCCGCTGTCGACGGGGTGCTGCGGGTGGACGCGCTATACCTAGCGCAGGCGGTGTGGCCGTGGCTGGACTCTTACCGGCTGGGGGACGTGGCCGCGTCCGCGGGAGTGGCAGCGCAGGCCGGGCAGCTGCATGAAGCTCTAGTGGACGCCCGGGTGACCGCACTGGTGGTGAGGGCGGCGGTAGAGGAGGCGGTCGGCTGGTCTGATCCGTGGTGGCGGCTGGTGGCGTCCGTCGGAGCGGGGTCCGCCGCGTGGGCGCTGGTGGCGTCGCTGACGGACCGGAAGCCGGACGGGGCCGTGGACGACGAGAGTGTCGCGGAGTTGCTAGCTGATGCACTGCATGAGTGGGGCGAGCCCGTCCGCTCGCCGGACCGGGAGAATCCGGGCCTGGCCGCTCTCACGCTTCCGGCTCAACTGTTAGGACCTGACGGGCGGGTGGACCCACATAGGCTCGCTCTAGCCGTCGCGGCGGGCAGGGAGGTGGAGTGGCGGTCGGCGCAGCAGGAGATGGCGCGGTGGCTCGGCGGGCAGGTCGACGCCGGACGGGACGGGTTGTGCGAGGCGCCGACGGGCACCGGCAAGAGTCTGGCGGTGCTGGCGGTGGCTTTGGACTG
The DNA here is from genome assembly GCF_053598035.1 of Streptomyces sp. NPDC001204. Taxonomy (NCBI): domain Bacteria; kingdom Bacillati; phylum Actinomycetota; class Actinomycetes; order Kitasatosporales; family Streptomycetaceae; genus Streptomyces; species Streptomyces sp. NPDC001204. The sequence goes on from NZ_JBSFJL010000004.1 coordinate 360,481, forward strand.
GCTGGCGGCCGACCCTGGCCGACGGGTGGTCATCTCAACGTTCACCCGGCAGTTGCAGGGGCAGTTGGCGGGGGATGTGGTGGCGCTGGCTCGGGTAGTGCCGGGTCTGGAGTCGCTCGCTGATGTGGTGAAGGGCCAGCGCAACCGCGTGTCGTTGCGGGCTCTGGTGGCTGCGCTGGTGGATGCGGCCCAGGCGGCCAGCGGGGGTCGAGCTCGGCGGACCCGTTTCATCGGTGACGTGGTCTTCCGTGAGGTGTTGGTGTGGTTCGTCCGTCGTTTGGCGACGGCGCGGGGGCAGGCGCAGGTGTGGTCGGCGCGCAGCGTGGACGTACAGGATCTGCCAGCGTTCGTGGTCGAGTACGTGCAGGACTCGTCCGGCGGTGTGCTGCCGCTGTGGCTGGCGAGTGTGAGCCAGGAGACGGAGGACTACCGCCGTGGTTCGGGCTCGCCGCTCGCGCCGTGGACGGATTCGGTGAGCGAGGCCGTCGCGGGCCATCGACTGGTGATCGCGAACCATGCGTTGCTCCAGGTGCAGGCCGGTGCCTTCGACCGTTCGACCCTGTTGGTGGCCGACGAGGCACACGCGCTGGAGCAGGCGGTGACCGTGGCGTCGACGGCGCAGGTCGACATCCGAGCGGTGGAGGACTTGTTCGCGGACGCGGAGCGATGGGTCCGTGATTTTCGGCGCGCCGACGCCTCGGAGTTCTCAAGGCTGCTGCGGGAGGGCCAGCGGCTGCTGGAGACCGAGGCGATGCCGCGGGCGGCGCAAGGGGTGTTCGATGTGGTGGGAGGCGAACCGGGGCGCCGGGTGGCGACATTGGCGAGTCCGTACGGGGGGCTGGTCGCGGTGGCCGGTGCCCGTCAGCTGCTGGGGCGCCTCGAGCGGTTGGGCGGCTGGGCTCAGGCGGCGGGCCGGGAGCTGGCCCGACTGACGGGACTTCCGGAGGTGCGGCAGGCGCCTTGGTGGGAATGCGAACGTGCCGCACTGCTCACCGCGCGTATGGGGCTGCTGGCACAGGAGGCCGCGACGGTGGTGGCTGATGCCCGCGATGTGCTGGGGACGTCCCCGGATCCGGTGGACACCACGGACGAGGCGGATGCGGATGACGGCGACGAGGATCTGGGGTGGGACGAGGAGCCGCCGGAGAGTGTGCAGGATCTGGTGGATGAACCGCTGCAACAGGCTCTGCCCGGGCTGACGGCGGGAACAGGCTTGGCGAACCGGGTGGTGTTCGCGAGCGAGGGCGGGGAGGTGACCGCCGCAGTGGCGGCGCGCCGCTACCCCTTCTCGGTCTCCTCCGCGCCGATCGAGCTGAGTGCGGATCCGCAGTGGCGCCGGGTCCGTAACGGCTTCGGCCGGATCTTGTATGTGTCGGCGACGCTTCGGGTCGCGGGGTCCTGGGCGTTCGTGCGGCAGCGTCTGGGGTTGGGCAGCGAGGTGGACGTGTGCGCGCTGCCAAGTCCGTTCGACGCCTCCCGGCAGGCCCGACTGCTGTGTTTCGCGGACTTCCCCAGCTGGGCCGAGCATCCGCAAGCCGCCTACCGTACGGTCGCGCACCAGCTGACGGGTTACGCGCGTGAGGTCGTCCGTGAACGGCACGGGGCCTTCGAGCACGGCGCGCTGGTGCTGACGACGTCCACGGCGGCCGCGGAGGCGGTTTCAGAGCGGCTGTTGGAGCAGCTCGCCGCGGACGGGGCTTCGCTGCCGGTGGCGGTGGCGCCGCTGCTGGGCAACGCGCGTGCAGCGAGGGAGTTTCGTGACCTGGGCGGCTTCTGCGTGGCCACGCGCGGTATGTGGCAGGGAGTTGATTTCCCGGCGCGCCGGCTGGGCTTGGTGTGGATCAACAAGCTGCCGTTCGCGCCCTTCGCGGACCCGGTCATCGCCGCCCGGCGCGCGGCGGCCACGGAGCGGGCGAGGGCGGCCGGAGCAGCCGACCCCGAGGCGGTCGCGACGCGTGAGTACTACCTGCCGCTGGCGGCGATGGATCTGCGCCAGGCTGTGGGACGGCTGCTGCGCTCGGTGGACCACCGGGGCGTCGTGGTGATCAGTGACCGCAAACTCGCTGGCACGACCGCGCTGCGCCGGGCCTACCGCCAAGTCTTCCTGGAGTCGCTAGACCCGGGACTACTCACGGCCGACCCGCTCACGGGCGAGACGGCGGGCGGGAACGTCGTGACGATGGCGCAGGGCTGGGAGACGATCTGGCGCTTTCTGGCCGAGCAGGGCCGCCTGGACGCGTCGCGCGCCCGTGAATTGTGCACATCGCAGGCGCTAGAGGAGCACACGGTGCTGCCCGCCGCGCGCCGGATCCGCCAGGCCGGGCTTAGCGCCCAGGAGGTCGCGCGTGCCCGCGAAGACGGGACGCTCTCCTCCCTGCTGGTCGAGCGGTGCGAGGCGGTCGCTGGATACCTGCGTTTCCGGGACGGCCCGCTGGCGTTGAAACCCGAGCAGCGGGCCGTGGTCCGCGCAGTGGGCGAGAACCGGGACGTGCTCGCGCTACTGCCCACGGGGTTCGGGAAGTCGTACACCTTCCAGCTGCCGGCGTTGGTGCTTCCGGGGGTGACCGTGGTGGTCTCGCCGTTGGTGGCGCTGATGGCCGACCAGGCGCTGGAGCTGTCGTCGGCGGCCGGGGGCGCGGTGCGGGCGCTGGTCGGTCCCATGGCGGAGTCGAACAGCCGCGGAGGGAAGACCGAGGTCGCCGAGCAGCTCCGCGGGACTCGCCAGCACGGCATCAAGCTGGTGTACGTGTCCCCGGAACGGCTCGCGGACCGCCGTTTCGCAGATCTGCTGCGGCAGGCCGCGCGCACCGGTGTGCTGGAGCGGGTCGCGGTGGACGAGGCGCACACGTTCGTGCAGTGGGGCGACGACTTCCGTCCGGGTTTCCGCCGGGTGGAGGTGTTGCTCGGAGAGTTGAGAGAGCGGTTCGGAGTGCGGGTGACGGCGGTGACTGCGACGGCGAACCGGCAGGTGCGAGCCGGGCTTCGGGAGGGGGTGTTCGGTCTGGACGGTGCCGCGGCGGACGATGAGGCTCTGGTGACGGTGCAGGCGTCGCCGCTCCGTCCCGAGCTGGCGGTCTACCGGCGGGCGATGCGGGCCGGCGGCCCGCAGGCAATCGCCGGGCTCGCCGAGCGGGTCGCCGAGGCGTGCGAGGACCATGCGATCTTCTACTGCCTGACGGTGAAGGAAGTCGAGGCGCTCTATGCCCATCTGCGCGAGTTCGCCGTCCAGGGCAGTCAGCGTGTGCGGCGTTTCCACGGGCGGCTGTCGGAGGCGGAGAAGGCCGCAGTGCTCACGGAGTTCCGGGAGGCGCCGGGCCGCGGTGAGGACGGGTTCGCGCCGCTGTTGATCGTCGCGACGAGCGCGTTCGGGCTGGGAGTGAACCGGCGGGACATCCGCTGTGTGTTTGTGGTGTCGCCGCCCACGGACCTGTCAGCCCTCTACCAGCAGCTCGGCCGCGCTGGCCGGGACCAGGCCGGGCGGGCGCAGAGCGAGGTCGACGCCCCGTCGGCCGGTCTGGCGCTCGGCACGGGCCGTGGGCTGCGGACCGTGGCCTGGCTGGCGGCGCAGGGCCTTTCCTCCGACGTCCTGCGCCGGCTGGGCCACTCGGTGCTGCGAGCCGGTGCGTCCGGGATCCTCGACGCGGAGCGGATCGCAGCCGACTGCATGGCCGCCGATCTCCAGGAGGGGCTGCTCCCTGCCCAGCAGGCACAGCAGGCCGCGGTGTGGGACACGTACCGCACCTCCGTGGTGCGCGCGCTGGCCGTCCTGGCCTCGCTGGACGCGCTCACCGACCTGGGTGATTTCCCCGAGCGCGTACGGATCACGCCGATACCCGGCGCCCGGCTGCCCTCCGACCCCGAGTGGGGCCCGGCCGCGGCCGTTGTCGGCGCGCTCGCCGAGCGGCGGCCCGGAACCCACCAGGTGGCGGACGTGTACGCACTCCTTCGGGACAGCGGCACGGGACCGGCGGTGCCCGACCCCGCCGCCGCATGGACCGTGCTGGCCGCCCTGCACGACCTGGGCGTGGTCGACGTCTCGCAGGCTGGCAACCGGCGCACCCTGACCGCGGTGCGGGTGACCGACGGCACGCCCCTGCCGGATGCCTTCGACGCCCGCATGCGTGCCGCCCGAGAACGCGCCCGCCAGGACCTGGCCGACCTGCGCGACTGGTACGGCGCCACCGACTGCGCGACCGAGGCGTTCAACGTCTACTTCACCGACACCCCGCTCAGTAGTGCCGGGCATGTGTGCGCGACCCCGGCGACCCGCTGCTCGGCCTGCTGGGCCACCGACGTGTCGGCCGAGACGACACCGCGGCTGCTGCGTGCCCTTAACACCCCGCGGCCGCGGCCGGTGGTGCACCGCGACAGCGAGCCCTACCGACGCGCGGCCGACCAGTGGGTCTACGCCTTGCTCTGGGACAACTACCGAGGACTGGCCCCAGCGATGATCCGCAGGGTACTGCGCGGCGAGGAGACCTATCTGTCCCGAAGGGACGGCGTCCGCAGACCGCTGTGGCCGCGGTTGCTGTACCACCGTCTGCGCGGCGTGGATCCCGGGATCCGGTTCACGGACGTGACCGCGGCCCTGCAACGCCTCAACGCAGACGGTCACGTGCTACCCACCGAGGACGGGGCCCTGTGGCGGCTGCGACGCTACGCCGAGCGCCCCGGGCAGGAGGTGTGAGCGTGCCGCCCCTGACGGACTCGCCCGCGTGGGCGCCCTTCGACGACGAGCCGCTGTTCGTGCCGGAGCTGCTGCTCGGCGCGGATCAGGTGGATGCCGCTGTCTCGGACCGTATAGGCCGTTATCTGCGCCAGGTCACGGTCGCACGCGGCGGGGTCGTGCACCTCGCCTGTGCCTGGAACGCGCTGCACTTCGGCTTCGACCTCGCCCTTGGCGCCTACCACTCAGCGTTGCTGAACCCGGAGCACTTCCATGCGGTCCGTCCCGCCGCGGATGCGGCCCGGGCCGCGGTACCGGTCGGCGCGTTCATCCGAATCGAGCGCGGCACACGCTGGCTGTGGGCGGAGGCCGTGGGCAAGTTCGGCGCGTCCCAGGACTGTGACGACGACGGCTGGATCCCCGCCGCCCGGTCGGGCGACCGTGCTGGCTTCCTCCGTCCGGACGGCCTCTGGGGGCGCGAGGAGACCGTGGTCGTGGACACCGGCGCGTTCGGTCCGCCCTCCGCGGTCGAGGTCAAGGAGACCGCCAGACTGCGCCGGTCCGGACTTCTGGACGCGCGCGGGCACATCACGTCGACCGCTCTGTACGCGACACCGGACCTTCCGCTGCTCGACGACGCAGCCTTCTACCAGCGGTATCTACTCACTGAAGCGCGTCCCCTGCTGGTCACCGGTCCGCTCGCCGGGCTCTTGGACGACCCTCACGACACCGACCTGTTGGCCCAGGCTCTGGCTACGAGCTTCGACACCGTCGGCGACCTGCTCCGCCGCTCGCCCAGCCTGCGTACGTGGGGACCGTACGCCGTCGCCGAGACTGACACGGTCGGCCTGCCCGACTCCGCGGTCGGCGAAGTCGTGCACCGGGTCCACCGGGCTCGCACCGGCTCGCCGCGCTACACCGCGACCTGGCCTCTGCTGTGCGCCGCCTGCGACGCGACCGGAGCGCTGGACCTCACCGAGGGCCCGAACGCGCTGGCCTCCCTGGCGACCGTCAACCTCGCGATCACCGACCGCGCGACCGAGCCGACGGCACAGGTCGACCTGCGTATCGACGACCTGTGGCAGCAAGGCGGCGTTTGGCGCGCCCAGCAGTTCCCTCTTCCCTGGTATGTCGACGGCGCTGACCCGCTGGCGCCGCTGGGGATCGGCCACCGCGAGTACACCGGTTCCCTCCCCACCACACCGCCGTCCTTGGACGCGGCCCCAATCCAAGAAGAGCCTGCCGGGAGGTCCTTCGCTTCGCCGGAGGACATCGCGACTCCTCCCCTCCTGGAGGAGGCCGGTTCAGACGAACCCATGCCGGTCATTGAGCACCTCGACGACAGTCTCGCCGTCTACACTTGCTGTCTGCTGCCGCGCCACATTGACACCGGCATGCTCCCGCTGCCGGTGTCCGTCCGCGAGGGCTTGGCGGATGGCCCCGTCGTCCTCGAACTTCATCACGACAGTGACCCGGACGACCCTCAAGTCCCGCAGGAACTCGTCCTCGCGGAAACGGCGTTGACCGGCGTGACTTGGCCGTGGTCGTTCTACCCCGGCATCAGACTGACCGTCACCGTGCCGCGCGGCGGCCGTCGTCTGCACGCTGTCACGACCCCGCTGGACGAGCCGCTCCACTTCGACAACAACGGTCCGTTCCTCTGGGAGTGCGATACCGGCGTACTGCGGCGCCACCTCGGCCTCACTCCGCCCGAGCCGGAACGGCAGCCCCCGGCCCCCCGGCGAGCGGCACGCGCCGGCTACGCCCCAGCGGTCGACAGCCTGTGCTCCCTTATCGTCGCCGGGCTTCGTCGGCACGGCGCACCCGGCATGTTCGACGCCCGCTCGATGCAGGGCCACCGGCTCAGTGCCGCGCTGTTCGGCCCCGGCCCCGTGTCGCCCCGGCTGATGTGGACGGTGATTCACACCTGTGAGGACATGGCCGCCCGAGGGCTCCTGGAGCGTGAGAGTGTCGCGGGCGAGCCGGACCTGTTCATCTGGTGGCCCGGTGACAAGACGCCCACAACGCGGAAGCACCCGGTCACACTCGAACGCCAAGCACTGCGGAATCATGTAAAAGCACACTACGTCCCGCCTGATCGACGTAAGCTTCCCCCGGGCCAGCAGGCAAGCGATCATGCGCGGGCCGCTTATGCGCGGTGGCGTATTGAGATGCTCGGTCCCGAAGCCGACACGACCCTCCCTCAGGGCTACACCTTCGTCCGCGGCCACCGTCGCGGCGCCGAACAACCCCCTGCCTGGCACGACGACTTGACCGGATGCTCTTGAGGTACACCATGACGCGACACACATCGAACACACCTCAGCTGCCTGAGCCTCCGGCCGACCTGGCCGAAAAACTTCGCCGGGCCATCGAGCATCTGGGCAACCCCGTCGGGGACGTGCTTGCAGCACTCGACGCCACGGTCCTGCTCCAGTTGCTGCAACGCGTCCGCAACCGTGACCGCATCGCGATGCTGCAGAGCCTGCGTGTGCCGTCCGCCAGGCTCAGCCTGCGGGCCGCCGAGCAGTGTCTGGCCACACTGCGCAAACGCAACGCCGAGATACAGTTGCGTGCTGCGGGCACGATCTCCCAGCCCACGCTCAGAGCGCTTGCCGACGCCCTTCACGACCACCAGTGGCACGGCGACGACCAGCACCTCGACGATGCCGTCGCCGCGTTCTCCGAGTCCCGCCCGGAACTGATGCTGGCCGCCTTCTCTGCCCCCCTTTTCTCGCCCGGCCACACCGCCCTCTTGCGCCACGCCCTACAGCGGTTCCCCATGCCAGCGTGGCCGAAGGAGGACGTGCAGAACGCCATCGACGCGTGCTCCGCCTTGGAGAGCGCCTGGCTTCTTCTCATGCCGCACGTCCAGAACGTCCGCAGCACAGAGGCTGTGTCGCCGACTGCCGAGGACGCCGGGCTCACCCCCGGACTGCCGTCCGCAGGACGGGAGCCGGAGCCCGCCGATTGGAGCAGCCGGGCCGAGGACCTGGATTCGCTGCTCGTCTCGGCGCGGTCTGCTGCGGCGCGCATCACCGCACACTTGGCCTCGGAGCGGACGCCCGCCCACGACGACATCGTTTCGCTCACCGCTCTGCGGACAGCCGCGCTGGCCCTGCACGAAGACCTCGGCGCCCGGGCCTCCGTGACCGTGCCGCCGGATCCGGCCGATGTCCGGGCATTGTGCGCCACCGCAAGTACTGTCGCGGCCGAGCAGTCCGAGCAGGCGCGGAATCGTGCGGCGATGCTGCGTGTGGCCGCGCTTCAGGGCCCCTCGGGCAGCACGCCCCTGGAATCCGTCCGGAAGCAGGCACTGCGTCTGCTCGATGCCCCTTCGGCCGATACGGAGCATCTGCGGCTGCTCGTCGCGCTGGCCGACGCCAACGCCAGCGACGACGACTCCGTCGTTGACGATCTTTTCGCCCTCCTCAAGGAGGCGCCCCAGGACGTCAACAGCGTCGCCGCGCTGATCCTGCGGGGGAAGGTGACTGCACCGGCTGCACCGGCAGGCGACACCCAGGAGCCGATAGCCGACCCACTGACTCCGCAAGTCCCCCTTTCGCCCGCGGCTCCTGCCCCGGAATCCGACACCGCGAGATCTTCCGACGGGCCGCCCGATCCTGCGACGACTCCAGAGCCCGAAGCCGTTCCTCCGGCGTTGCCCGCCGCCGTCCACACCGTGCCTCCGGTGCAGGAGGCGACGGACAGCGAAGAGGCAGAGGCCCTCGCACCGCCCGTCCCCCAGCCTGCGCCACTGGCGCCTGCTTCCGCCGACACAGCTCTGATCTCCCGTCTAATCTCCGCAGGCGAACTTGCGCTGGCGGGCCACGCGGCACACGCCGTCGGCCGCCCTTCCCTCCGGCAGGCGCTGGAGATCCTTCAACTGGCGCACTGCGTCCGTTCGGAGACAGGTCCGTGCGCCGGCGCCGTACGCGAGCGCATCGACCTGGAAAGCAGTCACCCGAGCGTGACCGGTCAGGACGAGCGCATGCTGCTGCTCGCCGCCGCCCTGCGAGCCGCTCTCCTCACCGCCGACCCCAACGCTGGTGAGTTGCTCAACGCCCTCGCCGACGCCTGTTCCGGCATGACACACCTTCAGCAGATGTGTCGTGCGGTAGGAACCGCCTCCGCGCGCGGTCAACTCACTTCAGCAGGTGGCCTCAACGTCCTCGAAAGCGTCACCGAGGCCGACACCGAGGTCAGCCGCGCCTCGGAAGACGCCCGCCTGCACCTCACCGCACCGCGGCATCTTCACTTCCCCCGCGCGGAGGTGATCATCCGCACCTGGTGGGATGCCGACGGCCTGATCGGCTCACTGGTCGCTGCGGCGGCTGACGACCGGCGTGACCGCGCCGACCAGGTCGCCGCCCGTGTGCGCGAGCTCAACCCCGCCGCACTGGGCAAGGCCCTCAAGGACATTGACAACCGGCTCCGCGGCAAAGGAGCCGTTCTGCAGGGCGCCGCCCGTCGCCGCATCCTTCAGTATGCGGCGGAGTCACTCGACATCGTCAACACCTGGCTGCTGGCCACCCGCACCGCGGCCCGCAGCCCCGCGCTGAACAGCGTTCTCGCCAATCTGCGCCACGACGTCCGCGCTCAGGCCGAAGACGCGTACACCGAGCTGCGCGCGCACGCCGACACCGTCTCCGAGCCCCTCAGCGCCGCCGTCACCGAGACGGTTCTGGACAGTGTCCGGACCACGATCCGGCTGTTGGACGGCGCCACACTGCCCGGGACGGAACCGGCGCCGGACCACGCGCTCAACGCGGACCTGCTGCGTTGCTCCCTGCTTCCGCTGACCAGGACACTGGGGCCGGCGCGTGCGGTGACCCTGGACGACATCGTGCACGCCCAGACTCGCACCTGGGCAAAGGCAGCACGCGAACAGGCGGCCGCCGGCAACTTCGCGGCGGCACGCGTCGCGGTGGAGGCAGCCGAGTGCGAGTCTAAAGAGGACGACAACTCCCTTCGGGATGCCGTCGAGCAAGCCCGCGGCCATGCGCTGACCACGGCGCGCGCGGCCATCGACGAGGTCCGGGGCACAGTGGCGACCGCCACCAGGCAAGGCCGCCTTCCCGAACCAGGTCGCTCAGACATCACGACACGGATCGAGGCCGCCGAAGCCGACCTGGCCGGTGACGACTTCAGTGCCGTGGACCGGCAGCTCGGTGCGGTGGCCGAACTCATGCCCCGGCTGGCCGACCTGGCCAGGGCCGACCTTATGCAACGCGCTAAGGACGAGATTAACAACGCGCCGGGCGGCGTCCCCGACGACGTCATGACGAAGATCACGCAGCTCGTCGACGCAGGAGACCTGGCAACGGCGGAGGACTACCTGCTCACCGCGCTTGCCGGGGAACACCCGCCGACCTCGGCGCCCGAGAACGACCTCGAACAGTTCTTCCCCTCGGTGCCCGACAGCCTCCCCGAGGGCATCACTCCAGACCTCGTCGACGCCGTCGACAGCGGCGGCACGCACGCCGGTCTGGACTTCTCCCAACTGCGCACCCGGGAGCGCAACACCACTACCGAGACCCTGCGTTCCTGGGCCCAGCTCCTCAGGAATTGGCGCACCCTCAAGAACGGTAACCACCTGCTCCGCGGCGCACTGCGCATCGCGGGCATCGAGTACGGCAGCGAACGCCCGGCCGGCCCGTACGCCCCCAACCGGAAGTGGATCGAAATCGCCGACGTCCAGTTGCTGGGCGGATGCCGGCTCCCGGCCTTCGGCTCCGAGGCGGGCGGCCGACTGCGCGTGCTCCTCACCCCCGACGTGTCGGATGTGACCACCCTGACCGCATGGGCGGACCAGGACACCAGCACTCTGCCCATCCTCGTCGTCGTCCTGGGCACGCTGCCCGCTGCATCCCGGCGTGAGCTCGCCCTGCAGACGGCCAAACAGCCCATGAAGCCCTTGCTGTGCCTGGACGCGGCAGCTTTGGCCTACTTGGCATCCAAGGCCAGCAACCGGTTCACCACCACGGAGCGCATCCTCGCGCCGTTCGCCGCCACCAACCCCTACCGCCCCGACGCGAACGAGTCCGTCCCCAGCGAAATGTTCTACGGGCGCCAGCAGGAGCTCAACGACATCACCTCCATGACAGGCGCCCAGCTGCTGTACGGAGGACGTCAGCTCGGCAAGTCGGCGCTCCTGCGCGCCGCTGCACGCCGTTTCGAGACGACGCCGGGTCACGTCGCTCTCTACATCCCGCTGCCCACCACCCTCGGGCTCGGCCAGAAGACCGACGAGCTGTGGGACATGATCGGCCGCGAACTCGACCGCAAGGGCATCGTCCCGGCCCGGCAGGCTCGGCGCGGCACCGCGCAACAGCGTGTCACCGCCGCCATCACCACCTGGCTCGACGACGGCTCTGCCCGCCGTCTCCTCGTGCTGTTCGACGAGTGCGACATTTTCTTCGACGCCGAAGCCCAGGAGAACTTTCCCCAGACGACGCGCCTACGTGAACTCATGAGCACCACCAACCGCAGGTTCAAGCCCGTCTTCGCCGGCCTCCACCAGGTGCAGCGCTTCTCCGGCCTGCCCAATCAGCCGCTCTACGACGCCCACTTCGGCAAGCCCGTCGTCATCGGGCCGCTGGCACCGGCACCGGCCTTCCGGCTCGTCCGGCAGCCCCTGGAAGCCCTGGGGATCCGGATCCCCGACGAGCTCGTCCACCGCATCCTCGCCTACTGCAACTACCATCCGAAGCTGCTCCAGCTCGCGGGGCAGGCGCTCGTGCAGGCGTCCCTCAACACCCGCGTCGGCACGCCGCCTGTTCCCGGCACACCACCGTGGCACGTCGACAACGCCGTCCTCGAACGCGTCATCGGGTCGAGGGACCTCACCGACCGTACGCGCAACACCATCAACCTGACCCTCGAACTGGATCCCCGCTACAAGCTCATCGCGCTCATCGTGGCCCTCGAAGCCCACGCAGGCGGCGTCGACCGCCGGATGACCACCCGGGCGCTGAGCAGGGCGTGCGACGACTGGTGGCCTCAGGGGTTCACAGGCCAGGGCCCCGACGAATTCCGCGCGCTGCTGGAGGAGATGACCGGCCTAGGCGTCCTGGCCGGCGACCCGCGAGGCTGGAGGCTGCGCTCGTCCAACGTCCTTCGCCTCCTCGGCAACCAGCATGCCATCGAGGAGGCGCTGGAGAACCACGACACCTCCAAGCCGCTGACCAAGCTGACCGCCGCCCAGGCGCGGCGGCCCATCGCCGCCGACAACCGCATCAGCCCGCTCACCGAACAGCAGCTCGCCCGCCTCACCACCCCGGGAAACGAGCTACGGATCGTCATCGGCAGTGCCGCCACCGGCCTGGACACCGTCGTCGCCGTCCTGGAGGATCAGCAGAACAGAGCCCCTTCCAAGCTAGACCCCATTGTCTCTTCCACATCACCGTCCCACTACAAGGACCTGCTCAGCACGGGCAAGCCCGGTCCCCTGCACCGCATCGTGGTGGTGAAGCTCAGCCGTTTCAACGACGTCGACAAGGCCAGGGCCAGCCTCCAGCAGGCAGAGATGATCCAGCCGCCCTCGGGTGTCACCCGGACCGTCGTCGCCCTCGCCGACGCCTGCAAGAACGAGCATCTCGTCCTCGCTGCGGAATTCGATCCTGACAACGCCCTGATCCCATTGCGCCGGGTCACTCTCGAAGGAATCAGCAGTTGGGCCACCGACGTGGAGGCGCTCGCACCCTTCGCCGAGACTGAAGCCCGCAACCGGCTCATGGACGCCACCGGGGGCTGGCCGATCCTCCTGGACGCAGCACTCGCACAGGCTCGTCAGGGCCGCCGCGTTCCCACGATCTGCAAGAACATCCATGAGGAAGTTACCTCCGGGGCACTCGGCACCGCCCTCCTAGACGGCCTCGGGCTCACGGCATCCCCTGACATGCGCACACTCCTGGCCGATCTAACCGCCCTCGACGAACCCCTGCCATGGGACGACCTAGTGGAACTCCTCCAAGACTCCCACCCCGCACCGCAACAGGCCCTGGAAAAGCTGCGCATGCTCGACGTCCTCGCCCAGGACGAACAACAGCTCTACCTGCTGGACTCGACCGTCCGCCGAGCCTGGCCGCCGCAACCGCACGGCAAGGACTCCTCACCCGCCTGAGTATGCTTCCGGTGTCAACAGTGACACCGGGCCACTCCGCAGGGCGACCTGATTGCGGCTATCCCGGGGCGCATCCAGGCCGTCCAGTGTGGGCATACGGATGTCTACCAGGCGCACGTCCGGTTGCACCGTGCTGATGGTCCACCGCCCGGCTACAGCGGGGTCATGCGGACGGCTCTTGCTTGGCGAGGCGCTCGCATGGATCGATGTACCACCAGCGGCCTCGACGTGCTGGTGAACTCCGCGGCGAAGTTGCGATCCTCGGCTGCCCCGGAGGGCGACCGCCAGTCCGGGTGATGTGGTGGGCGCCGTCGTAGTGGACGTAGTTGCGATCCTCGGTCGCCCCAGAGGGCGACCGCCACGATGCCACTGTCCCGGAACACTGTATCGATCGGTGGGTCCTTCGGCCGCTGCCGATGTCACTACGCGGCGGGTTCGATTCCTCGTTGGGGGTGGTAGGGGCCTGTCCACTCGTATAGGTCACCGGCGATTTCGACGGCGTGTCCGGTGTTGAGCGCTGTCTCCAGTTCTTGTTGTGGGATGGATGAACCGTTCCGGGTTCGGTAGGGACTCGATCGTTTGAGAGGATCGAGTTATGGCACGTCCTTCCCAGTACCCGCTTGAGCTGCGCCGTCGTGCGGTGCGGATGGTCGCCGAGGTGCGGCCGGAGTACGACACCGAGTGGGCCGCGATGAAAGCGGTCGCCCAGAAGCTGGGC